>JAZJZU010000017.1:35168-69969 GCA_040389605.1 Gemmatimonadota bacterium | reverse complement strand
GCGTGCCGTGGCGCTATATCCTGGAAGCGGGTTTGCCGGCGTGGCGTATCACGTCTTCCCGCGCTTCGCGGCCACACCACTCTTCTCGCCTCGACTCGCACGCCTGCATCTGGTGGTCGCCAATCTCGGCGTGGCCGCGATGGCAGCGGGATTTGTGTGGCGCCTGTACCAGCCCGGCCCGGGCGGCATCCTGCTCGGCATCGGGGCGAGCTGTTCGGCGCTGGGGGCCTACCTGCTCGCCTGGAACCTCTGGCAGACGCTCAACCGTGCGGCCCACCCCATCACCCGGATCGGGGCGCGGGTCGCGTGAGGAACCACTCGCTACGCTGCGCCCCCCTGCTGCACCGGGCGGCAGGCCGGACCGAACCGTCCGGGGCGGGTTGTGACATCGATCACAGCGTAGCCGGGCTGAAGCGCCGATCATCTCATTGTGCTCCCGCGATCGCGGTGCAGCACCAGACCGGTCCCCTTGGGACCACGAATCACGAGGCTGGTATGCGGCGAGACCGCGTTGGTTCAGTCATAATGCTTCTCGGGGCCCTGGCAGTGCTGTCGTGCAAGGCCCCTGCCCCGCAGGAGATGATCAGCGGAGATGCCGCCAAGGCCGTGTACGTCGCACCGGGCCAGTATGATGAGTTCTACGCCTTTCTCTCGGGAGGCTTCAGCGGACAGGTGACGGTCTATGGCCTGCCCTCCGGGAGGCTGCTGAAGACGATTCCGGTCTTCTCGCAGTTCCCCGAGAGCGGCTACGGCTACAACGAAGAAACCAAATCGATGCTCGAGACGACATTCGGCT
Source organism: Gemmatimonadota bacterium (assembly GCA_040389605.1). Lineage (GTDB taxonomy): Bacteria > Gemmatimonadota > Gemmatimonadetes > Gemmatimonadales > GWC2-71-9 > Palsa-1233. Next base: position 69,173 of record JAZJZU010000017.1, on the reverse strand, counting down.
CGCTCCCGTGGGATGACACCCATCACACCGAATTGTCCCAGAGCGACGGTGTGCCTGACGGCCGCTGGCTGTTCATCAATGCCAACAACACGCCCCGGGTGGCCCGAATCGATCTCACGAGGTTCGAAACCGACGAGATCCTGCAGATTCCCAATGCCGCCGGCGGGCACGCCTCACCGTTCACCACCGGAAACACCGAGTACATCGTCTCGGCGACCCGGTTCTCTGTCCCGATCCCGAATGTCGACGTTCCCATCGCCGAGTACACGAAGCACTTCAAGGGAACCCTGTCGTTCATCCGGGCCGACGTCCCCGGGAAAATGGACATCGCCTTCCAGATTCTGATGCCGGGGTACGACTACGACCTCGGACACGCCGGGAAGGGGCCGAGTGACGGCTGGTTCTTCTTCACCACCTACAACTCGGAACAGGCGTTCACCAAACTCGAACTGAATGCGTCGAAGAACGACAAGGACTACATCGCCGCAGTGAACTGGAAGCTGGCAGAGCAGTGCGTACGCGACGGGAAGGCCAAGGCGTTCCCCTCCCGGTACGCGCACAATTACTTCGACCCTGACACGCGCCAGGCGCGCGTCGAGTATCGCACCAGCGTGCAGATGCTCGCGCCGGCGGCCTGTCCCGATATGGTATTTCTGCTGCCCACGCCGAAGTCTCCACACGGTGTGGACGTCGATCCCACAGGGGAGTACATCGTGGGCGGCGGCAAGCTCGCCACCGTCATTCCCGTCCACTCCGTGACCAAACTCAAGGCGGCGATCGCCGCCCGGGCGTTCGATGGTGATATCGACGGCATTCCCGTGCTCAAGTACAACGCCACCCTGGCCGGCGAGGTGCAGAAGCCCGGTCTCGGGCCGCTGCACACCGAGTTCGACGGCAAGGGCAACGCCTACACCACGATGTTCATTTCGTCGGAAGTCGTGAAGTGGAAGCTCGGCACCTGGGAAGTCCTGGATCGTGCGCCGGCCTACTACTCCCCGGGACACCTGATGATTCCTGGTGGTGATTCCAGGAAGCCGTTCGGCAAGTATCTCCTGGCCTTGAACAAGATCACCAAGGATCGCTATCTCCCCACGGGAGGCGAACTCGCCCAGTCGGCGCAACTGTTCGACATCAGCGGCGACAAGATGAAGCTGCTGCTGGACTTCCCGACGCAGGGCGAACCACACTATGCCCAGGCGCTTCCGGCCAGCACGATTCGTGACAAGCAGGTCAAGTTCTTTTCGCTCGCGAACAACAAGTCACCGTGGGTGACGCGCGCCGAGAGTGAGGGCGGCATTACGCGGAAGGGCAAGGCCGTGCACGTGAAGATGATCGCCATTCGCAGTCATTTTGCCCCCGACAACCTCGAAGGGGTCGAGGTCGGCGACAGCGTGTACTTCCACGTCACCAACGTGGAGCAGGACTGGGACATCCTGCACGGCTTCGCGGTGCTCGGAATGACCAATGCCGAGCTGATTCTGCAACCTGGCGAAACCCGGACGTTGCTCTGGCTGCCCAGGGCACCGGGCATCTTCCCCTTCTATTGCACCGACTTCTGCTCGGCGCTGCACCAGGAAATGCAGGGTTACATCCGTGTGAGTGCACCAGGGTCGCACGTGCCGCTCACGGCCAACGTCTCCCGGAAGGCCGCCACGCAGATCGGGCGCCTGCAGGCGGTTCCGACGGCTCAGGCGCCGCACCAGCACGGCACCGGGGGCGAACGCTGATGCTGACCCGGCGGGCGCGTCTCCTGATGGTCGTCGCGGCAATGCTCCCCGCTGCGGTTGCATTCTGGCCACTCTGGGAGGTGCGCCTGCTCGCGCCCCAGTATCCCGAGGGACTGGGGATGCGGATCTTTGCCTACACCGTTACGGGTGTCAAACCGCACGACCTGGACAACATCAATGGGTTGAATCATTACATCGGAATGATGCCGATCAGGCCCGATGCCATTCCCGAACTGCGTTATATGCCCTGGATTCTCGGGGCGCTCGCCCTGACCGCGCTGCTGGTCGCCGTGTTCAACTCGCGACGGCTCCTCGGAGTCTGGATTGTCGCCTTCGCACTCCTGGGCGTGACCGGACTCTGGGACTTCTGGCGGTGGGAGTACAACTACGGCCACAAACTCGACATCGAGAATGCCATCATCATCATCCCGGGGATGACCTACCAGCCTCCGCTGATCGGAAGCCGGCAGTTGCTCAACTTCACGGCCACGGCCTGGCCCGGTGTGGCCGCGTTCTCGCTCGGGGCAGGGTTCCTCATCGCGGTACTGGTCTGGTGGACAAGTCGAGCTCGTTCTGCGAGTTCACTGGCCACCCGCGTCGGGGCGGATCCGCGGCACAGTGCCCAGGTCCCGGTATGATCGCCCTCATTGGACTGCTGGCCCAGCTCACCGTGCCGCCGACCGTGGTGGCACCCGACGGTCGGTACCGGACTATTGCCGCTGCCATCGCCGCCACGCCCGTCGGGGGAACCGTCGTGGTGCGGGCGGGCCGGTATCGCGAACCGACGATCGTCATCGACCGGCCGCTGACCCTGACGGGCGAGCCCGGTGCCCTGCTGGATGGCGAGATGGTCCGTGCCCTGATCATCATCGCGGCGGATGATGTCACGATCCAGGGAATGCGGTTCACGGCGACTGGCGGGTCGTTCCGTGAAGACCGGGCGGCTGTGCGGGTCGAGGATGCCAGGCGGTGCCGGCTGCTCCACAACTGGTTCGACGACACCTTCTTCGCTGTCTACCTCGCGACGACCGTCGATTGCGAGGTGGCAGGGAATCAGATCCGTGGCCGGCCCGGCAAGGGCGAAACGGCCAGCGGCAACGGCATCCATTCCTGGTCCTCACGCGGGGCCAGGATCCACGACAACACGATCACCGGCCATCGCGACGGCATCTACCTCGAGTTCAACCGGGATGCCGAGGTGCGCAACAATCAGAGCATCGGGAACTTCCGGTACGGACTGCACTTCATGTATTCCGATTCTTCCCGGTACATCAACAACACCTTCGCGTCCAACGGCGGCGGGGTCGCCGTGATGTATACCAAGGTGGTCACGATGACCGGCAACACCTTCGCCGATAACGGGGGACCGACCTCCTACGGACTGCTCCTCAAGGAGATCGCGGATGCCCATCTCTCGGGCAACCTCTTCCGCCGCAACACCACGGGTCTCTTTGCCGACGGCGCCGATCGCCTGATCGCCACCGGCAACCGGTTCGAGGAGAACGGCTGGGGCGTGCGACTCTTCGGCAGCACCGACGGGGCCTCATTTGTTGCGAACAGCTTTCGCCGGAATTCGTTCGACGTGGCGGTGAACGGCCAGGGCACGTCAGCCAGCTTTTCGGGCAACTGGTGGGAGGGGTACCACGGCTGGGATCTCGACCGCGACGGTCGAGGAGACGTGGCATACCACCCGGTGCGGTTGTTCGCCGTGCTGGTCGAGCACGCGCAACCCGCACTGCTGCTGCAGCGGTCGCTGTTCGTCCGGCTGCTTGACGCTGCGGAACGCGTGCTGCCGGTCCTGACACCTGTCAACGTGATCGATCACCATCCCTTGATGCAGACACCAAAGGTGGGCACGGAATGATTCACATCCGCGATGTCTCGAAGTGTTACGGCAAGCGCCAGGTGCTGAACCGGCTCGTGGCCGACATTGCTGCTGGCCGCATCACTGGCCTCGTGGGCCCGAATGGGGCGGGCAAGACCACCTTGCTCAAACTCCTCCTTGGCCTTGCCTGTCCGGACTCGGGCGTCATCACGATCGGTACCCGGATGCTCGACGGCGATCCTGGATATCGTTCCCGCGTCGGGTATATGCCGCAAATTGTCCATTTCCCGGCGCACCTCTCGGGACGCGAGCTGTTGCGGACGATGCTGGCTCTTCGAGGCGAAACCCGTGCACCTGACCTCTCCCTGGTCGACGCCTTCGATCTCGGTGACGGATTCGACCGACCGCTCGGTGTCCTCTCGGGCGGGACCCGCCAGAAGGTGAATGCCGTGCTGGCCTTCGCGTTCCGGCCTGACCTGCAGATCCTGGACGAGCCGACGTCCGGTCTCGATCCCGTCGCCGCAGGCGTCCTGAAGGATCGGATCCTCGCCGAGCGCGCGGCTGGTGCCACCGTGCTGGTGACCTCGCACGTCCTGCCGGAACTCGAGGAGCTCGCCGATGACATCCTCTTCCTGGCCGATGGCGCGGCACGCTGGGAAGGAAGCATCACCGAGATCCGGGCGCTGACCGGCCAGCCTTCACTCGAACGCGCAATCGCCTTCCTGCTGGGCGGACGCACGCGGATGGCGGTCGCATGAACTCGCTGATGCCTCTGCTGCGGCTGTCGCTGCGCGAAGCGCTGCGTGGCCGCTGGCTCCTGGTCATTGCGGCCACGCTCGCGACCACCGGGGAGCTGCTGCTGCGATTCGGCGGTGGCGGGGCGACCACGATCGTCTCCCTCATCGACGTCGTGCTCATCCTCGCACCGATGCTTGGCCTCGTGGCGGGAACGGTTCAGGTCCATCACGCCCGCGACCTCACCGAGCTGCTCCTGGCACAACCCGTCTCGCGTCAGCGACTGTTTCTTGGTCTCTACCTGGGCAACGCGCTGCCGCTCGCGGGGGCAATCGTGGTCGGAATGGTGGCTCCATTCCTCTGGCACGGCCTGCTCTTCGGCCCGATGGGGCTGCGGCTGGTACCATTGCTCGCGGTGGCCATCGGACTCACCTGCCTCAGCACGGCACTCGCCTTTCTCGTGGCACTCCGGATCGATGACCGTGTTCGTGCCCTCGGTCTCGCCCTCGTCGTCTGGCTTGGGGCCGCGGTCCTCTGGGATGGTGTGATTCTGGTGATTTCCCTGCTGCTGGGCCAGCGGTCGATCGAGGCCGCAATGCTCACATTGCTCGCGCTCAATCCGATCGACGTATCACGCGTCCTGCTCCTGCTCGGAACCGACGCATCCGCCTTGCTCGGCTACACCGGTGCCGTCGTGCAGGACGTCCTCGGCACCTCCCTGGGGCGGACCGGGCTGGTGATCACCCTGATGCTCTGGCTGGTCCTGCCATTCGGACTGGCCGCACGAGCGTTTCAACGGAAGAGTTTCTGATGGTTCCCAATCAAGGAGTTGGTATGCGAGTTCGAATTGCTCTCCAGCGAGTCGCCCTGGGCGTCGCGGTCACGCTGGCGGCGTGCAGTCGCGGGTCCGAATCGAAGGTGGGACCATCATCGGAGTCGGCCGCTGCTGTGGCAGAGGAGGTCACCGGCAAGGTGATCACGATCGAGATGATCACGGACGAAACCGGGAACTACTTCAAGCCCAAGTTCATCGAAGCGCATCCGGGTGACGTGCTGCGCTTCACGCTTGGCGTCGGCGTGCACAACGTGCACTTCCTGCCCGACAGCAATCCGGGAGTGCCGAATCTTCCCGCCGCCAGTGAACTCCTGCAGCTGCCTGGCCAGACCTTCGACGTGCCCGTCAATTTTGCCGCCGGAAAGACTTACTACTTCCAGTGCGATCCGCACGCCCCATTGGGGATGACCGGGCACGTCAAGGTCGAGGCAGGCGACTGATCAGAACCGGTACGCCAACCCGAACGAAAGCACCGGATAGACTTTGGCATACTTGTCGACGTCTTTCTGGGTCTTGGCCACCTGCGCATTCAGGTCCGACTGCAATTGCGCATTGTTGGCCGCACCGGTGGCGGTCAATGCAATGGTCGACTTGCCGATGCCCGCGCCGAGATCAAAAATGAACTTGATGCCCTTGTGCGAATTGGCCGGCGTACCGAAACCGATGCCGACGTACGGCAAGGCGCTCGCCCATTCACCAGTGCCGGTCAGCGTGCCGACCTCGGCCGTGGTGTACTCACGATCATTGATCGTGAACGTTCCGTTGGCTTTCGGCTGTCCGACGGCTGTGATATTGACGGGGTTCGTCATCAGGCCACCAGTCAGGTGAAACGATCCACGATTGCCGGGGTAGAAGTCGACCAGTGCCGTGAGCGCCTTCATCTTGAGTTTGGCGTCGAAGGTAACGTCGCTCTGGTCAACGTTCTTGGTGAGCGAGTAGGTGTTGGCACCAACCCGAACGCCGAGATGAGACGTCACCAGCTTCGAGACCTCTGCCCCGAAGCCGAGTGTGCTCACGCGAACGGCGATTGAAATATCGGAACCGTGCGCTGCTGCGCCTTGCGCAGGGAGCACAGCTGGAACGGCCAGCAACAGCATCAGGGCCTCGACGTGCACGCGCATAGGAGCTCCGAGAAGAGGGTGTATCCCTGTTTGGGTTGCATAGAGTGTGCCGGATGGCCGTCCGGCTGGGGCCACCCGGCCACGCTGCAGGCCCCCACGCCGGCCCGGTTTGCCGGGCCCGTGGTGCCGATGTGCGGTGAATGCAGGCTGTGGTCGTCTTCCTCCGTGCAGTCTGTACACACACACTTTACTGGAGGAAACGATGCTCCGTTGGGCAATGGGATTCCTGATCCTCGCGATCATCGCCGGTGTACTGGGTTTCGGCGGCGTCGCCGCCGCCTCGGCAGGCGTCGCGAAGACGCTCTTCGCCATCTTCCTCGTGATCTTCCTCGTGACCCTGGTAATCGGGATGGCGGCGGCCAAGAAGATCACCTGAGGTATGCCTCTCCTCGCCCAGTTTGGCTGGCTGGCGGCGCTGACACTTCCAGTGGCGTGCATTTCCTGGACGGTGACTCACGAGGCACTGTTCGATGAAGTGCACGCCTACTGCGCCCGCCGCAGCCGGGCCGACGCTTCGTGGGTGAACCGCAAGTTCTTTTACCTGCTGACCTGTGAGTACTGCTTCAGTCACTACGTGACGATCGCGGTGCTCGTGCTCAGTGGCTTCCGCTTTCTGCTGCCGGGCTGGCGCGGCTTCGTGCTCGCGCTCTTTGCGCTCGTGTGGACCAGCAATCACTCAATGAGTCTCTACAACCGCCTCCGACTGGACCTCCGGGAGGAACGCACCGAGATCGCACTCAAGGAAGAACTGCTCCCGTCGTCGGACGACACGGATGCCAGGGGCTGACGCGGCCCGTCCTGCGGCGCGCGATGCGGTGACGCTCGATCCATCGGCCGACCGACTCTTCGATGGTGCTCCCTGGTGGTTGCTCCGCAATGGGCTGCGCGAATACCCCGACGTAGGCGAAGGTCCGTGGGACGTGGCCATTGTGGGCGCGGGGATCACCGGTGCGATGCTTGCCGATACCCTGACCGCGGCCGGCCGCAAGGTCGTGATCGTCGACAGCCGCGCACCTGCGACAGGCAGCACCAGTGCGAGCACCGCCCTGCTGCTTTATGAACTCGACACATCACTGGTGGAGCTGGCGCAAGGGATCGGGCTGCCCGAGGCTCGCCGCGTGTACCAGCTCTCCCGTGATGCCGTTGTCGCGCTGGGCGAGCTCGCGTCAGGGTTGCCAGTGGAGTGCGGCTATTCCGCACGCGAGAGCCTCTATCTCGCCGCCCGTCGCCGGCACGTGGACGGGCTCCGCGCCGAGGCGGAGGCACGCGTCGCAGCAGGGATTCCGTCGGAGTTTCTTTCGGCCGCCGACGTGGCCGCAGACTATGGGCTCGACGCTCCGGGTGCGCTCCGCAGTGCGCTGGCGGCCGTGGTCGACCCCGTGCGCCTTGCCCGTGCACTGCTCGATCGTGCGCTTGCGCGCGGCGCCAGCATTCGCACGCGCTCGCGCGTGCTGCGGGTCGAGAATGACGAAGGTGGCTGCCGCGTGGTCTGTGCGCAGGGCCACTCGCTGCTCGCGGAGCAGGTGCTGCTGGCCACGGGGTACGAGAGCGCGGCGGCCACCCGGCTCGGTGGTATGCTGCACAGCACCTTCGCGCTCGTGACCGAACCCGGAGCGCTGCCTCCCGCGCTCGCTCGCGGCACCGTGATCTGGGAATCCGACCGTCCCTATCTCTACCTGCGAGCCGACGATGCGGGCCGGGTCATCATCGGGGGTGCCGACCTCCCGTTCCGGAATGCTCCCGCGCGTGCGCGCCGATTCCCGGCGTCCATCCGGCGGCTCGAGCGCGCGCTGCGGCGCTTTCATCCGGACTACCACGGTCCCCCGGCCTTCTCCTGGGCGGCAACCTTCGGTGAAATGCCCTGTGGATTGCCAGTCATCGAGCGCGCCGAGGGACTCCCGAGGGTCTGGCGGGTCCTGGGCTACGGCGGCAATGGGATCACGTTCGCAATGATCGCCACGCAGCTCCTCGCAGCGGTCTGTCTCGACCGGCCCGCGCCCGACCTCGCCCTCTTCCGCGCGCGCCGGTGACCGCCCGCCCGGGTTCCGCGCATCACGGCCGCGACAGCGAATTGTCATCCGGCTGCGGTCCACGCGTCATTCCCGGGCGCTATCTTCCCCTGATGCGCCCATACCTCTTTGCCCTCCCGGCGGCCGTGGCGATTCTCGCGTGCAAGGAACCGCCCCCGCCCGCGCCCGTCCTCACCGTTGCTCCCACCGCAGACACCCTGGTGGTCTCGGCCGTGACGGTACCTGCTGCCGTCCCGCTCTCCAACGGTGCCTGGGCCCTGCTCGCGGCGGAGGAGGCGGAGGTCCGCGTTGCCGATTTCGCGGCGAAGCGGGTCGAACCCTTCCCGGGTATGACCTCCGCGGAGGTACCACATCCTTCCGTGCTGCTGGGAATCGGCGACACGGTGGTGGTGGGCGACTGGGGGCTCCGGCGTTTCACGGCCTGGACCCTCTCGAGTCCGCGCCTGGAGGCGTGGCCCGTGCCTGATGCGCTTCGTGGTGCCTTTCCGCACGCGCGGGACGCCGCGGGGCAATGGTATTTCGAGGTGCCGCCGGTTGCCAATCGTGATGGCTCGGGGCTGAAGGACAGCGCGGCCGTGGTGCGGGCCGACGCACAGCTCACCAGGTTCGACACCATCGCGCGGCTCGCGCCGCCCGATCTCGCGATCGTGGATGGCGCCGATGGTCAGCGCTTCGAACGGCGGCTCCTTGCCGGGCAGGACCTCTGGGGGATTGAACGCAACGGCACGCTCTGGATCGCGCGTGTGTTCCAGAACCGGATCGAGTGGCATTTCCCGAATGCGCGCAAGCCATTCACGGGGCCGCCGATGCAGGACCCGATTCTTCCGATTCAGGAGATGGATCGCCAGATCTTCATCCGCCGCTTCCCGGAAGATCAGCGTGAAGCGGCCCGACGGCTCCAGTTCACGGCGATCAAGCCGCCGTTCGAATCCGCCTTCCAGACCTCCGATGACCGGGTCTGGCTGTTCAAGAGTGCCGTTGCGCTCGATTCCATCCGCACGTTCCAGGTGGTCGACAGCACCGGTGTGCGTGTGGTGGTCAAGGTGCCGAGTCGCGGCTATGCGCTCGGGGTGAGCGACAGCCACATCCTGATGGCCGAAGAGTTTCCGGGTGGCATTCGCCTGCTCCGCTACCCGGTGCCGGAGCAGGCGAAGGGAACACCCTAGTCGAGCAGCGGTTCCTCGGGATCCTCTTCATCGAGAGGATCCGGCTCCACGCGGCGCTTCCGTTCGCGATTGCGATGGTACCAGCGGCGCGTGACCTCGCCGGCCAGCTGGGTATTTCCCAGGCCGAAGGCCAGGCCGACCGCGAGCGCCACCGCGCCCAGTATCAGCGTGAAGGCCGCGGTCACGATTTCCTCTCCCACTCCCAGCTGCTGCAGCGCCATGAAGATGGCGATCACCACGACCGACGCCTTGGCGACTTTCGCCAGGGTCGGCACGCCTTCCACCGTGCCGGCCGAGGCGAGGATCACCCCGCGCACGAATTCGCCCACGACCATTCCGAGAATGACGATCACGATCGCGCTGATCAGCGTGGGGATGAACGAGATCATGATGCTGAACATCTCGTTGATGCTCTCGAGGCCGAGCGCGGCCGACGCAAGCAGGATGACGATCAGCATCACCAGCCAGAACAGCAGCTTGCCGACGGCGTGCACGGGATCGAGGTGCGCGCCCGTGCGATCGACGGCTTCCCGGAACCCCCCGGCTTCGGCCATCCGGTTGAAGTCGAGGCGCTTGAGCGTGGCGTCCACCCACTTCTCGATCTGCCGCGCAACGAAGTATCCGGCGATCATGATGACCGCCGCGACGAGGATCGCGGGGATGACGTGCCAGAGTTGATCGGCGCCAGCCTGCAGGCGTTCACTGAGTTGGTTCACGAGGAGACCTCAAGGACGAGTTTGCCGAATTGTTCGGCCGCTGCGAGACGTCGATACGCCTCCTTCCCGTCGGCGAGCGGGAAGACGGCATCTACTGGCGGTCGAAGTCTGCCTGCTTCACCCAGCGCCACGACCTCGGCGAATTCGGCGGGCGTTCCCATCGTCGATCCGAGCAGCGACCACTGAAACCAGAACAGGCGTCGCAGGTCGAGCGAGACGTCGTGACCGGTGGTTGAGCCACAGGTCACGAGTCGCCCACCCGGCCGGAGTGCCTTGAGCGACCTGGCCCAGGTGGCGCTGCCCACGGAGTCGACGATCACGTCGGCCCCGTGGCCGAAGTGCGCCTTCACGCGCGAGGCGACGTCGGGTTCGGCGCCGTGGTCGAGCAGGAGCTCGGCGCCCAGTGCACCGGCCCGGGCCAGTTTGGTGGGGGAGGATGAGGTGACGGCGACCCGGGCTCCCAGAAACCTTGCCACCTGGAGCGCGGCAAGGGCGACGCCGCCCCCGATCCCCCAGATCAGGACGCTCTCCCCCTCTTGCAGGCGGGCGCGGGTGGTGAGCATTCGCCAGGCCGTGAGGGTGGCGAGCGGAAAGGCCGCTGCGGCCGGCCAGGTCCACTCTCCCTGGATTGCGAGGACCGCCCGACCGGGGACGACGACTTCCTCGGCCGCGCTCCCGCTCCGGTGTTCGCCCATCACCCCGAACTGCTTGCAGAACACGTCCTGCCCCGACGTACACGCATCGCATTCGCCACATCCCCAGCCCGGGTTGACCATCACGCGGTCACCGACGGCGAGATGTGTGACCGAGGCCCCGATCTCGAGGATGACTCCCGCGCAATCGCAGCCGACCACGTGAGGGTATGAGGGGACGGGAACACCCGGCAACCCGTCTGCCACCCAGAGATCGAGGTGGTTCAAGGCGACCGCGCGCACGCCAATGCGCACCTCGCCGGGGTGCCGGATGGCGGGCGAGGGGAGCTCCAGGAGTGCCAGCTTTTCGGGTCCGCCGGCGGCGGTCAGACAGAGTGCGCGCATCAGCTCTCGTTGGCACCTTGCAGAAGCGACGTTGGGACGCGACATATTATAGCGCGTTGACACGCACGAATCGGTACGCCGGCGACGCAAACCGCTTCGGTCCAGCGACTGTCCTCACCAATACCATCACCTTGCAGGAGCGCAGTATGGATCTGTTTCGTAATCCGGAGAGTTCGTGGGAGTTGTCCGGCGGCTGGATGGAGGCATCGGATGTGTTTGCCCCGCCGCCGCCCCCGATGAGCATCCCGGAACCGGCTCCGGGTTCACTTCCGGCGAAGAAGCGGCGGAAGCCCAAGAAGAAGGCGGTCGCGAAGCCGGCTCTCCGGCCTGCGCCAAAGCCCGTCGCGAAGGCCCCCGCGAAGCCGGAGCCGAAGCCCGCGAAGGCGGCTGCGAAGCAGCCTGCCGCCAAGCCAGTGGCCGCCAGCAAGCCGGCCGCCAAGCCAGCAGTGAAGAAGGCTGCGCCGGCCAAGGCCGCTCCGAAGAAGGCCGCTGCGAAGAAGGCCGCTGCGAAGAAGGCTGCCCCAAAGAAGGCCGCTCCGAAGAAGGTCGCTCCGAAGAAGGCCGCTGCGAAGAAGGCCGCCCCGAAGAAGGCCGCTGCGAAGAAGACCGCCCCGAAGAAGGCCGCTCCCAAGAAGGGCGGCGCAAAGAAGGCGGCTGCGAAGAAGGCCGCCCCGAAGAAGGCCGCGCCGAAGAAAGCGGCGAAGAAGCGGAAGTAGTGCCCGCAGTTCGTGACGTCCTGATGCGCCTCGGCTCGCCCGGGGCGCGTCTGCTTTCGGCCCTCATCGTGGTGCTGCTCGCCGGTTGCGACCAGTCACGACCTGGGGTGGGGGTCGAGGCGCTCACTGGCGCGACAGTGATCGATGTGGTGTCGGGCCGGGTGATCCCCGAGGCGACCGTGCTCATCCGCGGCGAACATATCGTCGCCGTCGGACCGGGTTCGGAAGTCCCCATTCCCCGGGGCGCCACCACGACCGATGTGCAGGGGCGATGGATCGTTCCGGGGCTGATCGACGCACACGCCCACCTCCAGCCCTGGGGACTCGCGCTTTCGCTGCGTTGGGGTGTCACCACCGTGCGCGACTTGCACGACGGGTTCCCGCTCGCTGATACCCTCAGGGCACTGGCGGCCCGCGGCCCGTCGCCTCGGCTCTTTCTCGCCGTCGCAATGCTCGATGGTGAGCCACCGACGTATCCCGACGCCATCGGTCTCGATCAGCCAGCCTCGGCCGACAGTGCGCTGGCCCTCATCGCGCGACACCGCGCCAACTGGGTCAAGACTTACACGCGCGTGACTCCCGAAATGCTCGCCGCAGTCGTGACCGCCGCGCGCGCCGCGCGGCTTCCCGTGGCAGCGCACCTCGGCCTCACGGACGCCCTGACGGCATCGCGGCTCGGGGTGGCATCGATTGAACATCTCAGCGGCGTGCCCGAGGCCGCCGGTGATTCTGTGGCACTGTTCGCGGCGCATCGCCAGGGATTCTTTCCCGGGTGGACGGCGTTCGAGCACAGCTGGACCTCACTCGACACCACGTCGCTGGCATCTGTGGCTCGCCTGCTGGCTGCCACGGGGGTGACACTTGTTCCGACCCTCGGTGTGCACGAGATGTTCTCGCGTCTCGATGACTCCAGTGTCTATCACAATCCTGACCTTGCGGGTGTTCCCGACTCGGCCCGGGTCAACTGGAACGTGCCCGGGATGATTGCACGGGCAGGCTGGGGGCGCGGGGACTTCGTGGATTTCCGTGCAGCGCGCGCCGTCCAGGATTTCTTCGTCCGCACCTTTGCCGCGGAGGGTGGACGCCTGGCGACCGGAACGGATGCGTCGAATCAGCTGCTGATCCCCGGCGCCGGGGTGCATCTCGAGATGGAGCTGCTGGTGCACGCCGGGCTCTCGCCACTCGACGCGCTCCGGGCCGCCACCGTGCGCGGCGCCGAAATGCTCCTCGCCGATTCCCTCGGCCGGCTCCAGGCCGGCGGTGCCGCCGATCTCGTCGTCCTTGCCGCCGACCCGCTGGCCGACATTCGCAACACCCGGCAGATCGTTCGCGTGATGAGTCGCGGGAAGTGGGTGCGATAATCGAGTCGATCATCGATCATCGATTACCTTACGCCCGTCAGTCACGGAGCATCGGGTGGGCAGCTTTCGGTGGACACCAGAACGGATGGAGCAGCTCGAGCACGCCGTGCGCAAGCGCAAGCGCGTCGCGCTGCGACGTCGCGGCAATGAATACGTGGTCGTGGCCTCGGCGCTCACGACCTCGCGTGGCCGCGATGCCTTGATGGGCTATCTCGCGATGACCGGGGACGAGCTGACCTTCGTCCTCTCCGACCTCGACCATTTCCAGGTAATCGAATCCTGACGTCACGACCGCTTGCCATTGCCCTGCTTCACCTCGACGAGAGCTGCCTCGGGAACGGCAAGCCCGGCGACAATCCAGGCGGAGCCGGCGGGCTGGTGGAGGTCCGCACCGCGTCGGGGGTGCAGCGCCGCGATTTCTACCTCCACTCGCCGTCGACCACGAACAATCGGATGGCGCTCGCGGGCGCGATCGCGGCCCTTCAGCTGCTCGGACAGAAGGGTGCGCGTCTTCGACTCCTGATCGTATCCGATTCGGAATACCTGGTGAAAGGAGTGCGGGAGTGGGCACCCGGCTGGCAGGCTCGCGGATGGACCCGCAAGGGCGGGGCGATCGAAAACCTCGAGCTGTGGAAGGCGCTCTGGCAGTCGCTGCCCAATCACGAGGCCCAGTTCACCTGGGTCCGGGGGCACGCCGGCCATCCGAAGAACGAGTATGCCAACGACCTGGCCGTCCGCGCGGCCACCGACCAGGTGACCTCGCAGGGAATCGAGGAGTCCGGATTTGCCGAGTGGCTTGACGCCAAGCGGGCTGGAGGGAAATTTGCCAGCTACGATCCCGATGCCACCTTCGTCGCATTCGAGGCACGACTGGCCGCCGGAGAGCGGATTCCGCTTGCGGAGGGGAAGTGACTGAACTCGAGCGGCTCACCGCCACACTGCTGACCCAGTGGCACTCCGAGGGTGGCGCCGAGGGTGGCCCCATTCCCGTCGCTGTGCTGCTCGACCGGGTCTTGCCCTATCGTCACGCCCGTCGACTGCTCGGTATCGACGTGAGCGAAGACTACGAGGCACTCCTGCTGCGGTTGCTGGCCGAGGAGGAAGGACTGGTCGAAGTGCGCCCTCGCGAGGCGGCCGAGCAGGCGCGCACCACGCTCGCGACCAAACTGCCCGACCTCGACGTGCTGCAGCAGCTTCGAACCGCGGAACTCACTGTGCGGCGCGAGATCGTGACCCGCCTCGAAGGGGTATTGCAGATGCCTCCGGCGCGTGCTCCGGAGCCGGTCGCACCCCAGGCTCCGAGTCCGGCAGCGGCTCCCCAGCCGGAGGCGTATCCCGATCTCTCCTCGCTCGAGCTCGACGACGGACCGATCGACGATGCCGACATCATTCCCTTGCCGGTGAGCCGGGTCGTGGCCGATGCCATTCGCGTCGCGCTGGAATCACCCGGGCCCGACGAGCCACTGCCGCCGGCCCCGGAGTTTCTCACTGCGGTCCAGTTCCATCCCCCGTCGGCGAGCTGCTGGAGTTGCAGCGAAGGGCTGCCGGAGGGTCGCTCCGTGAGGTTCTGCCCATTCTGCGGCGCGGATCAGCGAGAGCCGGCCTGCCCTGCCTGCGGTGCGGCCATCGAGCGGCGCTGGAAGCACTGCGCCGAGTGTGGGATCAAGCTCGGCGGTTGAGCATCTGGCGGGGTTTTCCGCCATATTCCCAAAATGACCGAGATCGTCTTCCTCTCCGCGGTGCGCACCGGTTTTGGCACCTTCGGCGGCACCCTCAAGGATCTGTCCGCGACTGACCTGGGTGTGGCCGCCGCAGGCCCCGCCCTCGAACGAAGTGGCCTGCCGAGCGAGTTGGTGGATCACGTGATCGTCGGCAACGCGATGCAGACCTCGCGCGATGCGCTGTATTGCGCCCGTCACATCGGGCTGCGATCGGGCCTCGCCATCGAGACACCAGCCGTCACCGTGAATCGCCTCTGTGGGTCTGGATTCGAGGCGGTGGTGCAGGGCGCCCATCGACTGCTTCTGGGCGAGGCTACTGCCGTGCTCGCCGGAGGCACCGAATCGATGAGCCAGGCACCGCACGTCGTGCGCGGCGCCCGCTGGGGTCTCAAATACGGGCCGTCGCCCCTCTTCGAAGATTCACTGTTTGAGGGGCTCCGCGATTCCTTCGCTGGCTGTTCGATGGGCGACACGGCCGAGAACCTTGCGGGGAAGTACGGCGTGACACGCGACGACTGCGAGGAATATGCAGTGCGCTCGCAAATGGCCGCGGCGACGGCCTGGCGGGAAGGCGTCTTCGCCGATGAGGTGATCGCGGTCCCGGTTCGCGACCGCAAGAGCAAGCAGGATGTGCCGTGGGCGAGCGACGAGCACATTCGTGGCGACGTGACGAGAGACTCCATCGCACGGCTGCCATCACTCTTTCGTTCTGGCGGCACCGTGACCGCCGCCACCGCCTCCGGGATCAACGATGGTGCCGCGATGCTGGTGATGACGACGGCAACCACCGCGGTAACGCATGGTGTCACGCCACTCGGTCGGCTGGTCGCGTGGGGCGTTGCTGGTGTACCACCGGAGCTGATGGGAATCGGACCGGTGCCCGCGGCGCGCAAGGCCCTCGCGATGGCCGGAATGACCGTCGACACGATGGATCTCGTCGAGGTCAACGAAGCATTTGCAGCGCAGTATCTCGCGGTGGAGCGTGAACTCGGGCTCGACCGGCCGCGCACCAATGTACACGGTGGTGCCATTGCGATTGGCCATCCGCTCGCCGCGAGCGGTGCGCGCATCACGGCGCATTTGCTTCACGCACTGCGTGCCCGAGGTGGTGGCCTCGGACTCGGCTCCGCCTGCATCGGTGGCGGGCAGGGCATCGCCGTGATCGTCGAAGCCTTCGCACCCTAGCAGAGACGACGTGGAACCGAAACTTCCTGCGCGCATCGACCGCGCCACCTTCGACCGGCTGCTGCAACGCGCGGCAGAGCTCCAGGCCGCCGCCAGCGACATCGGCGATGGGGTGAGCGAAGCTGACGTCCTGGCCCTCGGCAAGGAAGTCGGCATTCCCGAACAGCACCTCCGTCAGGCCTTGCTGGAAGAGCGCACGCGCGTTGTCCCCGCGGCACCGAACGGCATCGTGGACGACTGGTTCGGACGCGCTGATCTCGTGGCCGATCGCGTGGTGCAGGGCAGCGAGGAAGGCATCGCGCTGCAGCTCGCGCGGGAACTGGAGTTCCGGGAGCATTTCGTGGTGCAGCGCGCCACCGTGGGGCGCACCACCTTCGAGCCGATGAGTTCCTTCGCCGGTGCGATGCGCAAGATGCGGCGGATGTTCGAGGGCGCAGGAAAGCCCTATCTCGATCGTGCCGAGCTGGTGACCGTGGTCATCACCCCACTCGAGGCCGGCTTCTGTCACGTGACACTGGCGGCCACCCTGCGTCGGACGCGCAACGCGTTCGTGGGTGGCGGTGTCGCAATCGGTGCGGCTGGCGCACTGTTTGGAGTGCTGCTCACCGTGTCTGGCGCTCCCGAAGTCGCGGGCCTGTTACCCGCCGTTCCTTCGCTCGGGATGGGCTGGATCGTGGCACGGCTCTTTCGCCCGATCGCCAATCGAGCGCAACTCGGCCTCGAGCGCATCCTCGATGAGCTCGAGCGCAAGCCGTCGCTCCCTCCCGGGCGTGCTGCCCCGACGCCGGCGCCGTCGCGCATCGCGCGCGACGTGGGCAAGGTGGTGCGGGACATCACGACTGAAGTGCGCAAGGCGCTGGAGGAGAAGTGAGAACTGGGATCCCGTGTCGTCGCGAACGTTCGCAGGGGCGGCGGGCAACCATCCCGTTCCTCCTCCTCGTGGCCGCGTGTTATCCCACGACCACACGACCAGCCACGCTTCCGCTGCCGAGCGCCAGTGTGTCGGAGTGGGAGCTTTCGGTGCGTGAGGCGACCCAGGAACTCGCGCTGGCGCTCGATGCCGACTCGATCCCGGTGCGACGCACCGAACCGGGTGACGGCTGGCTCGAAACCGGGTGGTTTGATGCGGCAACGCTTCGTCCCACGCAACGTCGTCCGCTCGGCGATGGCATCGTCCGGCTTCGTGCCTGGATCGATCCGGGCAAGCCCAACTACAGCAGTGTCACTGTGGAGACCGTGTATCGGCCGTTCGACGATCCCTCCCGGGAAAGCCGCGCGCTCGAACAGGTGGTCGTGGCCAATCATCCCGTCGCATTGCGGGTGAACAGGATCCTGGCAGCCTTGTCGAAGAAATTTGGCGGGCACTCTGACGACGACGAGATGGTCGCGCCGCCCGACTCGGCGGTGGGACTGAAACGGAAGAAGCCCTAGCCGACGAACGCCTGCATATACCGTTCGAGGGTCGCGAAGTCGAGAATGGCGTCCTTGCACGGTCCGGCTGGCAGCGTCATCGTGAGGCCGAGCACGGGCACCTTGCCTGCCACGTCGTGCAACCCCGTCACCATATCGCGTTCGCACGCCACTGCCACTACTGCGCGCGGCCGACGCTCGCGAATCACGCGGCGGGCCAGCTGGCCGCGGGTCGCGACAAACACCGGGACACCATACTGCCCTGCGAGCCCGAGCACACGGTCGAGAGTTTCCCGCGAGAGGCAACGCGGGATGAGCAGCAGCAGTTCGCCGGTGCCGACTCTCCTGGTCCGCAACAGTGCCAGCACGTTGTAGACCTTCACCGAGGCGTTCTCGACCCAGTCGCGTTGACCGAACCATCCCGAGACCCGCGAGGTCAATCGCATCACGCGGAGGAACAGTCCCCGCTCCGCGAGCGCACCCGGCATCATCACCCGGCGCGAGAGGTAGGAGGCCGCCAGCATCGCCCACCAGAGCAATGCCGCGCAGCTAGCGATGGCGAGCGCGCCCCACGCGAGGCGGGGGAGCGGAGCATAGAGCTCGCGCAGCCGCGGCGTGAGCAGGTAGAGCAGGGCGGCGAGAATGCCCAGCGCCACCGCAAGCGATGCGACTGCCCAGCGGAAGAAGAGGGACGGCGGCGCGTCGAAGTTCCCCTCATCGGGCAGGGGCTTGCCATCCCACTCATCCCACTCGTGGCCGAGGCGACGATCGACGTCGATATGGATCAATTCCGCACGCGGTGAAGTCATCCCGGCGAAATCTCCGGGTGTGCCCGTGGGAGTCAAGGCCTGCGCGGCCTCGGCAGGCTGCTACTTTCCGGCTATGACACTCGCACCAGCGGCGCTGGAGCCCTCCCGCCGGGCCCGTTACAGCGAAGGAGCGGGCATTTACCGGATCATTCCGGCGGCCGTGGCGCGTCCGACGTCGCTGCTTGAACTCCGGATCGCCGTCGATGCAGCCCGCGACGCGAACTGGGCCGTGACCCCTCGAGGCGCCGGCAGTGCGATGGATGGCAGCAGTGTCGGGGAAGGATTGATACTCGACCTGACCGCATTCGATGCGGCGCGTTGCGACATCTCGGCGGTTGATCGCAGCGCACGACTCTCACCGGCCATCGCGCTCGGAGCGCTGCAGCGGGCCGCTGCGCACGAAGGACTTCGCTTTCCGCCCGATCCCTCGAGCGCTGCCTGGGCCACAATGGGTGGCCTGGTCTCGACCAATGCCTCGGGTGCGCGGAGCGTTCGCTTCGGCAGTGTACGGTCGTGGGTCACCGCCCTCACGCTGGAGACGACGGACGGCCCGCTCTCGCTCGCGCGCGGGCTGCCGCCCGATCTTTCGCATCCCGCGATGGTCCGCTGGTACACCGGCGTCGCACCACTGATTGCGCAGTACGCCGACGTGATCCGTGGTGCGTATCCCGCGGTGCGCAAGAACAGCGCAGGCTATGCCCTCGATCAGATGCTGCAATCAGGCGATATCCTGGACATCGTGATCGGCTCGGAGGGAACGCTTGGGGTCATCACCGACATTACCGTGCGCCTCGACCCTGTCCCGGCCCATCGCGCGTCACTGCGTGTGGCGCTGGGCACTCGGCAGGCGCTCGTGCCTGCGATGGAGCAACTGCGGCAGTTCGGGCCGAGCACGCTCGAATTGCTCGATGCCTCGTTCCTGCGCCTGATCGAGGGGTCGTGGTCGGGGCACGAGGCGCTGCCGAAGACCGCCGCGGGATTGTTGCTGGCCGACCTGGAATCCGATGACCCCGACGAACTGCGGCGTCGCATCGAAGCCGCCGCCGCCGCGGTGGCGCCCTATGCCGTCGATGTGCAGACCGCGCGCGATCCCGGGGCCATCGAGGCACTCTGGAAGGTCCGGCACCGGGCCTCCCCGATCCTCGCCTCACTCCGCGATGGACGGCGCTCGATGCAGGTGATCGAGGATGGCTGCGTTCCCCCGGAGCGGCTGGGCGAGTATCTCGACGCCATCGATGAAGCCACTGCGCGACAGGGCATCGACGCCGTGATGTTCGGCCACGCAGGTGACGGGCATCTCCACGTCAATCTGCTGCCCAATGTGGAGCAGCCAGGGTGGCTCGATGCGGTACGCGCCATCTTCCACGAGGTGACCGCTACGGTCATTCGACTCGGTGGAACCACTTCCGGGGAACACGGAGCGGGAAGACTGCGGGCCGGAACCCTCGAGGGACTCTACGGGCCTCGCGTGCTCGAGGTGTTCGCTGCCATCAAGAACGCCTTCGATCCCGAGGGCCGGTGGAATCCCGGTGTGATCACCGGCCAGGGGGGCGATCCCCTTGCGCGGCTCAAGTTCGGCGCTGCCGCCGTGCCGCTTCCGGCGGAGATTGTCGAGCGGCTGCGCCGGATCGAGCGCGACGCGGCCTGGGCAGAGAGTCGCTGGGACTGAGCCCCGGAGCGGTGTCTGGGGTCCTCACTTATCTTGTGCTACGTCCGACCTGCCATCGACCGTCGACCGCTTCCTCTCGCCACGATTCCTATGCGCCTCTATCGCGAACCCGTCGTCACGTTGATCGCCCGCCCCCAGTTTCTCGAGCCCGCGCATCTCGGCGTCCAGTGGAAGGACGCCGGTACCGACGGCGAGAAACTGGCCGAGTTTGCCGGTCGGCTCTGCTATATGAGTCAGCACAATCCCGCCGGGCGCAGTACGGCGGACTATCTCGGCAACATTCTCAAGCAGGGTCACGGATCGGTGTTCGAGCACGCCGTGTATGTCCTCCTGATCGAGGGCGTCTCGCGGTCCCTGACCCACGAACTCGTGCGTCACCGTGCGGGGTTCGGCTACTCGCAGCTGTCACAGCGCTACGTCGACGAATCCGATGCCGCCTTCGTGATGCCCCCGGCCGTGCAGGGGGACGCGGAACTCGAGGCGGCCTGGCTGGCCCAGATGGAGGCTGCGCAGGCGAGCTATGTCGCGGCCGTCGACCGGCTGATGGAACGGTATTCCTGGGTGACCGACAAGATTCACCGTCGCAAGCTGGCGCGTGAGGCCGGTCGGAGTGTGCTCCCCAACGGGACCGAGACCAAGATTGTCGTCAGCGGCAACATCAGGGCGTGGCGCACAATGCTCGAACTGCGGCTCGGTGAGGGAGCAGAACGCGAGATCCGCCGCCTCGCCGTGATGGTACTGGAGACGCTGCGGGCCGAATCGCCGGCGTTCTTCCGCGACTTCGAGCTGTATGAGGCCGAAGACGGGGCGCAGGCGGGACGGGTGGTCTACCACAAGGTCTGAGTGCAAAACCGGGAGGGTTTCGGGCTCAGGGTCCCGGCCTCCCGGTTCCCCCGGATCCTTCCCTGTCGCTACATTTCGGGCAATGCCCACCACCACTTCCTGGCTGCCCCAGCTCCGTATCGACCGGTGCGTCTGTATGCGTGCCCCCTTCGAGCGGCTCCTCCCGCTCGCGGTGGAGCAGGGGTGGGATCTTCAGCAGCTCCAGGACGCGACGGGCTGCGGCGATCAGTGTGGGCTGTGCCGCCCCTATCTCCGTGAGATGCTGGCCCACGGGACCACCGTCTTCCATTCGGTGATCGAGGACACGGTCGAGCCCGAAGGGGAAGCGCCGTGACCAACTCGCCGCGTCCGGTCGTGATGAAGGATCGACGCGGGCTATCCCCGCGGCGCAGAAAGGCGTGGTACGACAGCATCTTCGCCACCGGTCCCCTGGTCTTCTATGCCCTGCTGACCGGCTGGCTCTCGGTCGGATTCCTTGCCTCTGCCAATCGGGATATCGGCCTGATCTTCGCGGCGGTGAGCAGCTTCGTGGCGCTCATCACGATGCGCCGCGGCCGCGCGCTCGCCGAACGGCAGCAAGTGTCCCTCGAGATTGCACTGGCGGCGGCCGATCGTCGCAATCGTGAGCTCGAGCGCCTGCGCGATCTTGCCGCCGCGCTGCTCTCGGGCAACGATCTCGCCGCCCTCAATCGCCAGATTGCGCAGGCCGCCGCCGACCTGCTCGAGGCGGAGGGTGGTGCCATCATGCTGGTGGTCGAGGAAGGCCGCTTTGTGCGTGTGGTCGCGGGGGCGGGTCCGCTGCTGCCGGCGGTCGGCTCGCTCGTGCCGATGGAGCATTCGCTCGTCGGCCACGTGATCCTGCACGATGAAGCGGTGCTGGTCGACGATATGGAACTCGACCCACGCAATCATCCTCACGAACAGCTGACGGGTCGCCTCACCAGCGCGGCGATGGTTCCGCTCCGGTCGGCCGGGCTCGTGGTCGGGGCCGTCTGTGCCTATAACCGGAAGGACGGCCGCTTCTTCGGTGAGCACGATCGGCAGCTGCTGCAGACCCTCGGCGATCAGGTCGTCCTCGGCCTCGATCGAACCACCGTGCTCGAGGAACTGCGACGCAACGAGCGGATGCTGGCCAGTCGCAACAAGGAGCTGCAGCGCGCCACCCAGCTCAAGAGCGAATTCCTCGCCAATATGTCGCACGAGCTGCGCACCCCGCTCAATGCAATCATCGGCTTCTCCGACCTGCTCCTGACCGAGGGGCTGGGCCCGCTCGAAGAGCAGCAGAAGGACTTCCTCGAGGCGATCCTGCGCAACGGGAAGCACCTGCTCGGGCTGATCAACTCGGTGCTCGATCTCTCGAAGATCGAAGCTGGCCGGATGACGCTCTCGCTCGATACCTGCGATCTGCGCGAGGCGATCATCGGTGCTGTCACCGACACCAGCTCGCTCCGCAGCGGAAAGAATCAGGAGTGCACGATGGATCTCCCCGAGGGGACATCCATCGATATCGTCGGCGACGGCGTGCGGATCCGGCAGGTCCTCTTCAATCTCCTGTCGAATGCTTCGAAGTTCACCGGTGAGGACGGGCGGATCACGGTATCGGCCGTGCGCACGGTGGCGCCAATGCCGAGCGTGACGCCGTCGCGCCTGGGCGAGAACGTGAAACTCGCGACGCGCGATGTGGTCTGGGTGTCGGTGTCGGATTCGGGGATGGGGATCAAGACCGAGGATATGGGCAAGCTCTTCCAGGAGTTTTCCCAGGTCGATGCCTCGGCGTCACGCGCCGCACAGGGTACCGGACTCGGCCTCGTGCTCTGCAAGCGATTTGTGGAGCTGCACGGCGGACAGATCGGCGTGGAGTCCATCTACGGCAAGGGCAGCACCTTCTGGTTCATGCTCCCGATCGATGGGCCGCCGCGCCGTCGCGACGGGTCGTCGGTCGATACGCTGACGGCAGTGGCGACCTGAGCGGCAGGGTCGACCGCTAGCTCCAGGCGCCAGCGAGCTCGGCACGCGCAGCCCAGGCCGCCACGCGCGCCGACAGCAGTTCCGCGGCGAGGCGCGCGACCGGCTCGTCATCCTCGCGAAAGAATCCCGGGGTCTCACTCCCGAACCAGAGCCATCCCACCAGTTCGCCCGCCACTTCGAGGCGTGCGGCCAGCGCGCTGCGCATCCGCTCACCGACTCGCGCGTCGCCAGTCACCGGCCAGCGCACGTCGATCGCCCGCAGGTCCTCGACCCGCGCGAGCTCGCGCGAACCAAGCCGGTGCACCAGGCCGTCGATCGAGTCGCTCGCGTCGGCATCAAGTGCCAGCCCGGCGGTGGTGCCGCGGTCGTTCGCGAGCAATGCCCAGCAATCCGGCGCTGGCGCCACGGCAATGACTTCGACTCGATCGTGTGGCAGCTGGAGCGCGAGCGCATCCGAGGTGAGTTGCGCGAGCTCGCTTCCGTTGCGCGCGCGCCGCATTGCTTCGAGCATTCCCTCGGTCACACCCGCCACGATACCGTTGGGGTCCTCGCCCAGTGGCCGTGGACGCACCCAGGGGTGCGCCGCGAGCCGGCGACAGCAGGTCGCGAGTTGCGCCGTGACCCGATGGAGCGCGCGCTGGTCGCTGAGCTGATAGGCGTTGGCCGCGAATGAGCCCACCACGAGCAATCCGACATCCTGGACTTCGGAACGGATCGGCAGTGCCATTGCGGAGAGATAGCCGGCGGCGTGCAGCTGATCTTCGAGCGCGAACAGGCTCTCCTGCAGCACGAGCGGTTCGGCGGGGGGCGGTGTCAGCAGTTCGGCCGTGAGCGATGCCGGCCCGACCAGGACCGACCCACCGCGCGAGGGGTAGATCCAGCAGGCCACCAGGTCGGCCGACATCAGGCTGCCCACCGAGTCGTGTAACGCCTCGTGCCAGCTCGCCAGCTCGGACAGGCTCGGCCGGCCCCCGCCCCAGGTCAGGACGGGGACGAAAGCATCGAGCGCTGGCTGGGCGGCGGAATCCATAGGGTGGTGCAGAGTGCAGGGGGCGTGCCACGTGTCGGGGAGTTGACATACCCCCACCCCCTATGTATCGTCCATTCAACCAAGATACCCCGGAGGGGTAATGTCTCAGATTACGCTGCATATCGAGGGGATGAGCTGCGGCCACTGCCTCAACGCGGTGAACAAGGCACTCACCGCTGTCCCGGGCGCCAGGATCGAGAGTGTCCAGATCGGCAGGGCCGTCGTGACGATCGATCCGGGCGGACCAACCCCCGAGGCACTGGCCGAGGCCGTCACCCGGGCAGGCTATCGCGCGACGGTGCAGGAGGCCTGACGTGGACGCGCTCGTCATCGCGGCCGGTGTGGTGGTCATTGCTGCCGTGAACTGGTGGTTTTTCCTCGCGAAGCGGGAGAGCGTGACGACCCCCGTGGCTGAGCCGTCAGGAGAGGTGGGCGATGCGCACCACACCTGAGGCACCGGCGCATCGTTCCGAGGCCACGATCACCATCCCGGTGGAAGGGATGACCTGCTCCGCCTGTCAGGCACGGATCCAGTCGGCGCTGGAGCAGGAGCCGGGCGTCAGCAGCGCCGACGTGAACGTGATGCTGGCCAACGCGAAGGTCCGTTTTGACGCCTCCCGACTCTCGCCCGAGCGACTGATCGAGGTGATCGAGGCCACGGGCTACGGTGCTGCACTGCCGGCAGCCGATCGATCCGCGATCGAGGAGCAATCGGCGCGGGATGTCGCGCAGCAGTCCGAGTATCTCCAGCTCCGGTTCAAGGCGATCGTGACCGGGATCCTCGGTGTGATCGCGATGGTCCTCTCGATGCCCTTGATGACGGCCTCAACGGGCGGGCACGGCACCGACCCGTTTATGGGTTGGGCAATGCGGCACCTCAATCCCGTCGTCGAGCGTGTCCTCCCGTGGGTTGCGACCATTCCGCACCAGCAACTCTCCTGGATCCTGTTGCTGCTCACGCTGGTCGTGATGAGCTGGACAGGTCGTCATTTCTATGTGCGGGCGTGGAGCGCGTTCTGGCACCACTCGGCCGATATGAACACCCTCGTGGCGGTCGGCACCGGAGCGGCGTTTCTCTACTCGGTGATGGCCACCGTGCGGCCGGAGATCTTTCTCTCGCGGGGTCTCTCTCCCGACGCCTACTACGAGGCGGTGGTGCTGATCATTGCCTTCATCCTCGCGGGGAACGCCCTCGAGGCTCGCGCCAAGCGCAACACCACGGCCGCGTTGCGGAGCCTGGCGCAGCTGCAGCCGTCGGTGGCTCGGGTGCTCCGCGATGGCCGGGAGCAGGACGTCGCGATCGATTCCGTCCAGCCTGGCGAGGAAGTCGTGGTTCGTCCCGGTGAGCGGGTCGCCGTCGACGGAGTGGTGACCTGGGGAGAGAGCAGCACCAACGAGGCGATGCTCACGGGTGAGGCGCTTCCGGTCAGCAAGGGCGTTGGCGATCGCGTCATTGGTGGAACGATCAACGGCACGGGAGCGCTGCGCGTCCGCGCCACCACGCTGGGCGCCGACTCGGTTCTCGCCCGCATCGTCCAGTTGATGCGCGACGCGCAGGGCGCACGCGCGCCGATCCAGCGTCTCGCCGACCGCATCAGTGGCATCTTCGTGCCCGTGGTGATTTCCCTGGCGGTCGTGACCTTCGTTGCCTGGTACGTGACTGCCGATCAGGCGCCCGCGGTGCGCGCCTTCGCGGCCAGCGTGGCCGTCCTGATCATCGCCTGCCCCTGTGCCATGGGACTCGCGGTACCGACGGCCGTGATGGTCGCAACCGGCCGCGGTGCCTCGCTGGGATTCCTGATCAAGGGCGGCGAGGCGCTTCAGCGTTCGGGCGATGTCACCACCGTCGTGCTCGACAAGACCGGCACTGTCACCGAGGGCGCACCGCAACTGACCGACGTGGTGCTCGCGCCCGACAGCGCCGTGGTGGAGGCCGACCTGCTCCGGCTCGCCGCAGGGCTGGAACGCGCCTCGCAGCATCCGCTGGCCGCTGCAGTCGTGCGCGCGGCCGAATCGCGCGGCACGGCGATACCGGTGGCAGAGCAATTCCAGTCGGTGACGGGCCGAGGCATCACGGGTGTGGTCGATGGTCACGTCGTGGTGGTGGGTACGGCGGCGCTGCTCGCCGACTGGAGCGTGAGTGCCGACCCGCTCAGTGGCCCCGCTGGCGAACTCGCGCAGCGTGGCAGGACCACGGTGTTCGTCGCGATCGACGGCGCGCTGGCGGGTGTGCTGGCCATTGCCGATCCGGTGCGCGCCTCCACGCCTGCTGCCATCGCGAGGCTCCGGGCAATGGGCCTGCAGGTGGTGATGCTCACGGGCGACCAGCAGGCGACGGCGAACGCGGTGGCTCGTGAAGTGGGGCTCGATTCCGTGGTGGCCGGCGTGCTGCCGGAGGGGAAGGTGGCCGAAATCGAGCGCCTGCAGCGTGAAGGCCAGGTGGTCGCGATGGTTGGCGACGGCATCAACGATGCCCCCGCGCTCGCCCGCGCCGACATCGGGATCGCAATGGGTGGTGGCACCGATATCGCCGTCGAGGCGGCCGACATCGCCCTGCTTCGCCCCGACCTCGGTGGCGTGGCCGATGCGATCGCGCTGTCGCGACGCACGATGCGTACGATGCACCAGAATCTCTTCTGGGCGTTTGCCTACAACGTGATCGGCATCCCGATCGCCGCCGGCGTGCTGTACCCGAGCACCGGTCTGCTGCTTTCACCCATCCTGGCCAGCGCGGCGATGGCGCTGAGCAGTGTGACCGTGGTCGGCAACAGTCTCAGACTGAAAGCGGGATGATCGATGATCGATGATCGATCATCGATCATCGCCACCCAACTGCCAGAGGTTGCTTGATGCATAAAGCCACGCACGTTCCCTCCGAGACCAAGGAGGCCCTCGGCAAGCGGCTCCGCCGGATCGAGGGGCAGGTTCGCGGATTGCAGAAGATGGTGGAGGAGGAGCGCTACTGCGCCGACGTGCTGGTGCAGATTGCCTCGGTGCAGGAGGCGCTGCGCAGCGTGGGCAAGCTGCTCCTGCAGAACCACCTCAGCCACTGCGTCACCGATGCAATCCGTTCGGGTGATGCGGACGAGGGCGAACGCGTGGTGACCGAGCTGCTCGACCTCTGGAGCCGCTGATTCGCCTGCGCTAGTGCTTGCTGACGCGCGCCATATCCCGCGTGACCGTTCGCATCGCGCCGAGCATCACGATGCCACCGATCAGCGCCACGATGGGAAGCACCATCACGGCGCGATCGAGTCCGAAGCGATCGGAGAGTGCCCCCACGAGCGGAAAGGCGATCGCATCGCCCGCCAGATGAATGAACAGCAGGTACGCGCCGCTGACGGTGGCGCCCACCCGTGCCGGCACCACGTCGAAGATCACCGCGGCCATCGGACCGTTATACCACGACAGGAAGAAGAAGGCGACCGCAAAGATCGGCATGAAGGTGTCGATGTCTCGCACCGTGAGCAGCCAGATCGCGAGCGGTCCGCCGATCAGGAACCCCACCGCGACCGTGAGCACACGCCCCCGGTCGGTCCAGCGCCGCAACCGGTCGGCGATGACCCCGCCCGCGAGTGCGCCCAGCACGCCGGAGAGCAGGCCCCACTTGCCGAGCAGTCCCGCCGCGGTTCCGGCACTGAGCGAGAACTCGCGGGTCATAAAGGTGGGTCCCCAGCCGACGATGCCGTTCATCCCGAACGAAATCATCGCGCCGGCCAGGAAGACGTACACCAGCGTGGGCGTGCGGAGCACCATCCGGCTCGCGCGCTGCAGATCGTCGACGGCGCTCTCCAGCTCCGGGGTGAATGGTGTCTCATCCCGTCGATCGAGCTGCACGAGGCGAACCCAGCGAAAGATCGTGAGCGCCACGCCGATCCCGATCGCCGCGGCGAGCACGGCCGTGTCCTTCTTGGAATCCACGCCATACCGCTGGTTGAGGGCCCACGCGGCGATCAGGCCGATCGCGAGCATTCCCAGCACGGGGTAGAGCTGCCGGATCACCCCGCGAATGCCGATCTCGAGATCGTGCATCACGCCGCGGAACGTGAGCGGATCGTCCTTGCGCGTGGGATCCTTGAGCTGATAGACGAGCACGGCGCAGAGGAACCCGGGCAATCCGACGGCCATCAGGGCCACGCGCCAGCCGTAGATCCCCTCGAGCCAGCCGCCCAGCAGCAGGCCGAGCACGCCGCCCACGGGAATCCCGGCGGCGAGCACGCTCATCGCGACGGCGCGGTCCTTCCCCGGGAAGTAGTCGGCCACCATCGAGGCGGACGCCGGCCCGTAGGCGGCCTCACCGATGCCCACACTGGCCCGACAGATGAAGAGCTGCCAGAAGTTGCGCACCAGTCCGCCCAGGAAGGTGAACGCGCTCCACAGCGCCACACCCCCGGCAATCACGGCCTTGCGGCTTTTCAGGTCGCTGAGCACACCGAACGGGAGTGCGGCGACCGAGAAGACCAGGATGTAGGCCGAGCCGAGCCAGCCGAGTTGCGAGTCGGTCAACGAGAGGTCGCGCTTGATCGGCTCGAACAGCGCGAAGATGATGTTGCGATCGAGGTAGTTGAGCAGGTTGATGAACGACAGCAGCCCAAGCGCCATCCACACACGGGGAGGTTTCCCGGCGGCTGCCGCGGTCTGGCTCACGAATCGACCATCGTGATGTCCATCCGGTGGCGACAGTCCTCGATGATCCGGACGACTTCCGCGGGATCGTCGGTCAGCACGAATCGGTGTTCATCGCCCGGGGAGATCTTTCCCTCGGCCAGCATCGTGCCCACCAGCCAGTCGATCAGCCCCTTCCAGTACTTCGTCCCGAAGAGGATCACCGGAAAATCGGTCACCTTGTCGGTCTGGATCAGCGTCAGTGCTTCGAAAAGCTCGTCGAGCGTGCCGTAGCCTCCGGGAAAGACCACGTAGCCCACGGCATACTTGACGAACATCGTCTTGCGGACGAAGAAGAACTTGAAATCGAGCGACTGGGTCAGGTAGGGGTTGGTGTGCTGCTCGTGCGGCAACTCGATGTTGCAGCCGATCGAGAGTCCACCGGCCTCGAAGGCCCCCTTGTTTGCGGCCTCCATAATGCCCGGTCCACCGCCCGTGATGACCGGTACTCCGGCCTTCGCAAAGAGCGCCCCGGTCTTCTCCGCGGCCAGATACATCGGATCATCGGGCTTGGTCCGGGCCGATCCAAAGATCGACACTCCGCCGGCGACATTCTGCAGGTTCTCGAACCCCCACACGAACTCCCCGAGGATGCGCAGGACACGCCAGGAATCCGACGAACGACGCACTCGCAGGGCATCTTCGGTCAGGGGAGTGTTGAGGAGCTTCTCGTCTTCGGTGGGTTTTCCGGGAACCCGTGGTGAGGTGGGTGTACCCGGCGAGCTCGATTCAGACATCGGCAAAGACCTCGAGAAATGCGCGGTGATCATCCGGCACATTGTAGAAGTATGGCGAGACACGGACGTGTCCCGGGCGTGCGTCGACAATGAATCCGGCCTCGGCGAGCCGGGCGACATCGCCGTGCGGATCCCGGCTGGGCAGCATCACGATGGCACTGCGTCGCGCAGCCGCGTCCGCCACTTTCGGGCGGAGTCCGCGTTCGCGCGCCAGCTCGATCAGTTCCTCCGTCAGGGCACTCGACGCAGCCCGGATATTCCCTGCACCCGCCTGCTCGAGCACATCGAGCCCGCCAAGCTGCGCATAGACGGGAAGCATCGGTGGGGTGCCCTGCTCGAAGCGCCGCGCATCGTCGTGGAATACCACGTGCGCGGGATCAAAGGCAAACTGGTCACGATGCGCAAACCACCCCGTGGTGGTCGGCAGCAGCGCGTGCGTGGTGTCGCGCCTGGCGTAGAGAAAGCAGACGCCCGCACCACCGAGCAGCCACTTGAGTCCACCCGAGCAGTAGAAATCCACGCCCAGCTCGCGCACATCGACCGGCAGCTGGCCGACACCGTGATAGCCATCGATCAGCGAGAGTGCGCCCTTGCGGCGCGCAAGCGTCGCGATCGTGGCGATATCCTGAATGGCCCCGCTGGTGAAGTAGACGTGGCTGGTCGCGACCAGTGCCGTCCGGTCATCAATCGCCCGCTCGAACGCCTCCACCGGCACCGTGATGCCGTCGGCACTTTCGAGCAGGACCACCTCGACATCCTTCGCCAGCCACTGATAGGGGAGCGTGGGGAAATCGAGCATCGTGGTGACGATCTTCCGTCGCGTGCCGGTGTCGATGGCGCTCCCGACCACCCCCAGAATGCTCGACACCGACGGGTGCAGCGCGATTTCGTGCGCCCCGGCGCCCACCAGTGTGGCATATCGTGCCCGCAGCTCGCCGAGGGCCTCCCACCAGACATCGTACCAGTTCGCCGCGCCACGGGCCTCCCACTGATCGAGGAAGGTCGCGATGCGTGCCCGCGACGCCCGGGAGAGTGGTCCCAGCGAACAGGAGTTGAGGTAGGTCGTGTGCTCGAAGATCGGGAACTCTGCTCGCCAGTGGGCGAGCGTCTGATCGGTCGAACCGGCGGGGGTGAGTGGCATCGGCGGAAATATAGGGACGGCTCCCCTTCGGGATGACACCGGCCCATCGCTGCCCTACGTTCCATCCGGTGAATCCGCACCCCGACCTCGACTCCCGCTATCGCGGGTCCTGGAGCGCCCTGACCGCGTCGCTGGCACTCCGTGCGCTGGTATCGCCGCGCCTGGCGATCGACCTGCTGCGGACGGCCTGGGCGTTCCGCCGCCAGCACTGGTTCCGGCTGTCGCCTTTCCTGCCGCTCCCCGATCCCCACTACCTCCGCTGGCGGATGTACACGGCCTACGGCGACGAGGCCGCCGTGCCCCCGGCGGAGGATGTCATCCGGTTCGCGCGCTGGCGCCGGGAGACGATGGGGCTATGACCACCGATTCCAGGCCGCACGTGGTGATCGTGGGCGGGGGCTTCGCCGGATTGTATCTGGCCAAGGGACTGCGCCGCGCACCGGTCCGGATCACGATGATCGACCGCCGCAACCACCACCTGTTCCAGCCCATGCTCTACCAGGTGGCCACTGCCGCGCTCAACCCCGCCGACATCGCCTCGCCGATCCGTTCCATTCTGCGGAAGCAGGAGAATGTCGAAGTGCTCCTCGGTGAGGCCGTAAGCATCGATCCCGTCGGGAAGTCGGTGCTGCTCGCCGACGGAGCCAGCATTGCGTACGACTACTGCGCCGTGGCTACCGGAGCGCGTCACGCCTACTTCGGCCACCCCGAGTGGGAGGCCTTTGCCCCGGGGCTCAAGAGCATCGAGGACGCCCTGGAAATCCGGCGACGGGTGCTGCTGGCGTTTGAACGCGCGGAACGCGAGCCCGACCCGAAGTTGCGACACCAGTACCTGACCTTCGTGGTGGTGGGTGGCGGACCCACTGGTGTCGAGGTGGCCGGGGCGCTCGCCGAAATCCGTCGCTTTGCGCTGGCGCGCGACTTCCGCCATATCGACCCCCGGGAGGCAACCGTACTCCTGCTCGAGGGCGGACCGCGGATTCTCTCGACCTATCCGCCCAAGCTCTCCGAACGGGCCAAGCGCGATCTCCGCAATCTCGGCGTCGAAGTGCGGGAGAACACCCTCGTCACCGCCGTGCACGAGGATGCGGTCGAGGCCTCCGGCTGGCGCATCCCTTCGACCACGGTCGTCTGGGCCGCAGGGAATCAGGCCTCGCCGCTGCTGACCACGCTCGGCGCACCGCAGGATCGTCAGGGCCGCGTGATTGTCGAGGCCGACTGCACGGTCCCTGGGCATCCCGACCTCTTCGTGCTCGGCGACGCGGCGGCGCATACCCTCGCCGGTGCCAGCGCACCCGACCCCGCGGTGGCACCGACGGCCATCCAGATGGGCCAGTACACGGCGCGCGCCATCAAGACCACGATCGCCGGCAAGCCCCGGGCGCCGT
Organism: Gemmatimonadota bacterium; assembly: GCA_040389605.1. Lineage (GTDB taxonomy): Bacteria > Gemmatimonadota > Gemmatimonadetes > Gemmatimonadales > GWC2-71-9 > Palsa-1233. Next base: position 37,338 of record JAZJZU010000017.1, on the reverse strand, counting down.
TCCGCTACTGGAACAAGGGGGAACTCGCCGTCATCGGTCGGGGGCAGGCCGTCGCGAACCTGGGCCGGCTCCACTTCGGGGGCTTCCTGGCCTGGTTCACGTGGGTCTTCATCCATCTCACGTATCTCATCGGCTTCCGCAACCGGTTACTTGTGCTGATCGAGTATGGCTGGTCGTATCTCACTTTCGGCAGCGGCGCCCGATTGATCACCGGGGAGACCGGTGAATACGCCGCGCGTGTGATCGCGCCACCCTCGTGACGCCTGCGACATCCACCGAGGTCCGGGCGGAGGCGCTCAGGATCGGATTCGTGGCGTGTGGAATCGTCGATCTCGCGCCGAGCCGCCGGGGCGACGCGCTCGATCATTGGCTCGCAGCCGGCTACGGTGGCACGATGCGCTATCTGCACCGCCAGGCCCGCAAGCGGAAATCGCCCGCGACCGTGACACCCGGGGCAATCCGCGCCGTCGTGGTACTCGAGAACTACGCGGCGCCTGCCTCGGAGCTGCCGAAGCCCGACGAACGCTTCAAGGTGGCGCGCTACGCTCGCGGAACCGACTATCACCTCGTGACGCACGGGCGGCTGCATCATCTGGCCGAGTGGCTGAAAGGCCGCGGTGCCGGACTGGCGCACGTCTGGATCGATGACGGGCCAGTGCCCGAGCGCGAGCTTGGTGAACGCGCGGGCCTCGGCTGGATCGGCAAGAACACGATGCTGATTCATCCGCGAATCGGATCGTGGACCTTCATCGGGACGGTGTTCACCGACCTGCCGCTCGAGATCGATGCCCCGCTCGACCTCGATCGCTGCGGCACCTGCACGCGCTGCCTCGATGCCTGCCCGACCGACGCGTTTGTCGACGAGCGCGTGCTCGACGCAACGCGGTGCCTTTCCTACCTCACCATTGAATCGAAGCAGTCGTTGCCCGAGGCATTGCTTCCAGCGTGGGATGGTTGGGCCTTCGGTTGCGATGTGTGCAACAGCGTCTGTCCCTGGAACGAAAAGTTGGCCTCGCCCACGACCGTGGCCGAGTTTGCCCGGCGACCGGATCCCGATGGCCGCGATCCGGATGCCTTCGAGTCGCTCACCGACGCCGAATTCCAGCAGCGCTTCGGCGACACACCCCTGGCGCGTCCCGGCCTCGACCGGATGCGCCGAAACGTTCGCGCGGCCATCGGGTCGCGCAACATTCCGGACCAACGATGACGCCCACCCTGCATTCGTTCGCCATTTTCGTCACCGATCTCGAACGGGCGCGAGTCTTCTACGAAGACCAGCTCGGACTACCTCTCTGGAAGCAGGGATCCTTCGGATTCGAGTTTCTCGAGGGACCGCCGCATCTCGGCGTGCATCCGGCGCTGCATCCCGACGCGAAGGCGCTGGTGGGCCGTCACACCGGGATCACCTTTGCCGTCACCGACCTGCTGTCGCTCTGCACGCGACTCGGTGAGAAGGACGTCCGCTTCATCGCGGAACCGACTCAGCAGGGATTCGGGATTATGGCGATGGTGGCCGATCCTGACGGCAATATCCTCGCGCTCTGGGAGGACAACGTGACCGATCCGCCAGCAGAGGACGCGCCGTGAGCCTGCCGCGCGAATTCGCGAGCGACAACACGGCTCCTGCGCATCCCGCCGTGCTGTCGGCGCTGGTGGCCGCGAACGAAGGTCCGGCCGTGGCATACGGTGATGATCCGTGGACGGCGCGCGCACGGGAGTGGCTCCGGGGTCAGTTCGGCAATGAGGCCGAGAGCTTCCTGGCGTGGAACGGCACCGGCGCGAATGTGATTGCGCTGAGGGCACTTGTGCGTCCGTGGCAGGCCGTGATCTGTACGGCACAGGCGCACATCCAGGTCGACGAGTGCGGTGCACCGGAACTGATGGCTGGCTGCAAATTGATCGATGTTCCAACGCCCGATGCCAAGTTGACGCCGGCCCTCATTCGTGCCGCAGCGAGCGGGATCGGCAATGAACACCACGTGCAACCCGCGGCCGTCTCCATCACGCAGGTCACGGAATACGGCACCGTCTATACCCGGGATGAAGTGGCGGCCATCTGCGCCACGGCGCGGGAACTGGGGATGCGAGTGCATATGGATGGGGCACGCATCGCCAACGCCGCCGCATCACTCGCCATTCTCCGTCAGCTCACGGTCAATGGCTGATTTAG
>JAZJZU010000017.1:9620-35158 GCA_040389605.1 Gemmatimonadota bacterium | reverse complement strand
CGGTGCGCGCCTTCACCACCGACGTCGGCGTCGATATCGTCTCCTACGGCGCGACGAAGAACGGCGGGATGGGCGCCGAGGCTGTGGTCGTGCTCAATCCGTCGCTGCACGGCGAGCTGAAGTTTCTTCGCAAGCAGTCGGCGCAACTGGCGTCGAAGATGCGCTTCCTGGCCGCCCAGATTCTTGCGCTGGGCGAGGAGGATCGCTGGCTCGCGAACGCGCAGCACGCGAACGCGCTGGCGCAGAGGCTCGCCGATGGCGTGCGCGAGGTGGCAGGTGTCCGGGTGACGCAGGCCGTCGAAGGCAGTGCCGTCTTCGCGGTGCTCCCCCGCGCCGTCACCGAACGACTCCAGGAGCGATTCCATTTCTATGTCTGGGATGAGGCCACCGGCGAAGTTCGCTGGATGACCAGCTGGGCCCATAGCGAGGGTGACGTGGAGGAGTTTGTTGCCGCGATCCGGGCAGAAATGGGTCGCTGACCGCCGGAGGGGGGGTCGGGAGCCCACCCTTCCTGAAGGCACAGGCCCTCTGGCTTGAACCGGGGGGTGGGCGATTATATATCAACGTTGATGCAAAATCGAATGCGTGACGAATCGCTGCAGCTCATCCGCGCCCTCGTGGGGGTCCTCGATTTCTCTGCCCGGGAAGTCGAGTCGACCACCGGCATCACCAATGCCCAGCTCTTTCTGCTCCGTCAGCTCTCGGCCGCAGGCCATCCCTCGGTGGCAGAGCTGGCCGAGCGGCTTCGCGCGCGCCCCAATACGATCTCGGCACTGCTGACTCGACTCGTCGCTGCCGGCTACGTGCTCAAGGAACGCTCGCCGCTGGATGGCCGACGCGCGGTCCTGTCAATAACCCCAGCGGGCCGTCGCTTGCTTGCACGGGCTCCCAAAGCAGCTGTGGAGATCCTGCTTGAGGCGCTTGATGCGATGTCGTTGCGCGAGGTCCGGCTCCTTGTGAAGTCACTCACCCCGCTCATCACGCGCCTCGGGTTGCACCCTGAACTGGCGCCCCTTCTCTTCGAGAATCGCTGACCATGGCAAACGAACCCGTTACGGTGACCCTGGAATCGGGTGGTGGTGCAGTCAGCACTGCGCCCGGCATCCTGCAACGTTTCACGCCGGCGCAACGCGCGATGCGCGCAGGCGTCTTCCTGTTGCTCGGGCTGGCGGGAGCCGCAATGCTGATCCCGATCCCGATCATCCACCTCGTGGGCATCCCGTTGATGCTGCTGGTCGGCATCGTGGCCGCCGTCAGGCAGCTGCGTGCCGCCGCGCGACTCAAGCCGATGCGGCTCGCCTGCCCCGCGTGTGACGTGAAGAACCGGATCGGCGGTGGCTTCGGCTATCGCCAGCCCGATGAACCCATCGAGATGAACTGTGACAGCTGCCGGCGTGGCCTGATCCTGAAAGTCACCAGTCGGTGAGTCGCCACGAGCCGCCCTCTCCACGGGGAGAAGTCGCGAATCAGCAACGACTCCTGCTCATCACCGCGCTCGCGGTCGGGGTCGGATTGGCCGGGGGTGCCGTCGCCGCCTTCCTGATTGCGATGATCAACCTGATCACCCATCTCGCCTTTGCCGGCACCCTCTCATTCGCGCCCGCCGATGCGTCGCTGTTTGTCGGCGGATTCCGGATCGTGGTCGTGCCCCTCGTGGGAGCCCTGCTGATCGGCATTATGGCGCGGTGGGGCTCGGAGGCGATCCGCGGACACGGCATCCCGGAAGTCATCGATCGGATCCTTCACGGCGACTCGCGCATTCCCGCCAAGCTGACCGTGCTCAAGCCGCTGTCGGCGGCTATCGCCATCGGAACCGGTGGGCCGTTCGGTGCGGAAGGGCCGATCATTGCGACGGGCGGCGCGCTCGGGTCATTGCTGGGGCAGTTGATGCACGTCACCGCCGACGAACGCAAGACATTGCTCGCGGCGGGTGCCACGGCGGGTATGGCCGCGACCTTCGGAACGCCGGTCGCCGCGGTACTGCTGGCGGTGGAACTGCTGTTGTTCGAGTTCCGGGCACGGTCGATCATTCCGGTGGCCCTCGCTGCCTGCGCGGCCACCGCAGTGCGGCTCGTCCTGCTGGGCGGAGCGCCGGTCTTTCCGATGCCACAGGTCAGCGAGCCGACCGGCACGGCACTGGCCTGCTATGCTGCGCTTGGCGGCCTTGTGGGCCTGGTGGCCGTGGGGATTTCACGCGCGCTCTATCTGGTGGAGGATTTCTACGAACGGATACCGATTCACTGGATGTGGTGGCCGATGCTCGGGGCCGCAGTGGTTGGTGTGCTGGGGCTCGTGGAGCCACGAATTCTCGGCATCGGTGTCTACAACATTCTCGACGCGCTCGCGGGCCGACTGGCCCTCGGCACGCTCGCGGTGCTCGTGGTGCTCAAGTTCATCGCCTGGGTGGGCTACCTCGGTAGTGGCACCTCGGGAGGCACGCTGGCACCACTCTTCACCTTCGGCAGCGGCATCGGGGCGATAGCCGGCGCCCTGCTCGCCGCACGGTTTCCCGCACTGGGCATCTCGCCGCCCGTGGCGGCGCTGGTGGGGATGGCGGCGATGTTTGCCGGTGCGTCACGCGCACTCCTGACATCGGTAGTCTTTGCCTTCGAGACCACGCGACAGCCCCTGGGGTTGCTCCCGCTGCTGGCGGGTTGCACCTCGGCGGCGCTCATCTCCAGGATCTTCAATCGGTACACCATTATGACGGAGAAGCTGGCGCGTCGCGGGGTGATTGTTCCGGATGAATACGAGACCGACTACCTCACCCGGGTCACCGTCGGGAGTGCGATGTCGCATCCGGTGATCACACTCGACGCATCGCGTGGGGTCGAGACCTTGCTTGCCGCGCTCGATTCGGATGAACGCAGCCACCATCAGGGGTTTCCAGTGGTCGACACTACCGGAGACCTCCTGGGGGTCATCACGCGCCGCGACCTGATCGGCGTTTCTGGCGACCTGCCTCTTCGGGCGCTCATTCATCGCCCACCGATCATCGTGGCGCCGGGACAGTCCCTTCGGGAAGCGGCCGACATTATGGTACGTGAAGGCGTGGGTCGACTGCCTGTGGTCGATCCGGCTGCACCGTCACGCGTGGTGGGGATCCTGACGCGCAGTGACCTGCTGTATGCCCACGCGCCGAGACTTCGAGCCGCCGAGGATCGGCAACCGGCGCTGTCGGTTGAGCACCTCGCGCGCAACTTCTTTCGTGGGTAGGGTCCGCACCGTGTTCACGCCACATCGGTTGCACCGCATCGCGCTGGGAGGGGTCGCACTCTTCGTGCTGCTCGCGCTGCTGGTCACGTTCGGCGCCACCCAGCCGTATGATGATGCCCTGCTCCGGTCCATCGGCACCTGGCGCACGGAATCCGGCACCAACTGGATGCTCGCGTTCACACTCGCGGGGGACGGTGTGTTTGAAGTGCCGATGGGGGTTGGGATCGCCCTCCTGCTCTGGCGACTCGGCGCCCGCACGGCTGCCGCGCGGTATCTCCAGATCGGGGTCGGCGGCGAGATCTTCTACCTGTTGCTCAAATGGATGTTCCACCGGCCGCGTCCCGCGATCATCCCGCGGCTGGGCGACGCGGGCTGGTATTCCTTCCCGTCGGGCCACACGATGATGGCGCCGGTCATCTGGACGCTGGGCTTCCTCCTGCTCGCGCGGCTGGTCACGAGTCGCGTGCTGGCGGGAGCACTCGCAACCATCGGCCTCCTGGCTCCCTTCGCGATCGGAGCCTCACGACTCTACCTGGGTGTGCACTACCCCAGTGATGTACTCGCGGCCCTCTTCATCGGCGGCGCCTGGGTGCTCTGGTGGTGGCCCACCACCTCGTCGGCGAGCAACGCGTCGACATCGGCTTCGCCTGCCATCAGGTAGTCAATTCGCTCCGCAAGTTCCCGCGCGGCGTTCAGCTCGGCGGTGATGGCCGTGGCATTCGCGTGACCGGCGGTCATCCGCAGCAGCCCCACGCGCAGCGTCTCGATGGCCGCCACGGCTCGCTCGAGTCGTTCGCCCCAGGGGCCAGGTGCACCACGGTCGAGTTGCTCGCGGGCGACCACGGCCTCGCGCTCAAGTCGCGACACCACGACGGGCAGGTCGGCCAGCGCGGCTCGCTGGCCGGCCGGGAGCGCATCGAACAGCACGCCGGTGGCCGAACCCAGGGCGGTTTCGGTGGCACGCGAAGCGGCCCAGTCGCGTTCACCCGACTTGGAAAGCCCGATACTCGCGACGCGCCCCATCATCCGGCCCAGCGGGCCGTTCCAGACCCAGCGACGCAGCCGGGCAAATGGGTCGACCGGCCGGAGCCTTCGCCCGGGGAAGACCAGGCCGAACATCGCCCCGCCCACGGTCATCATCGTGAACAGCCCGAACAGGCCGAAGTAGCTTCTCGATTGGTAGAATCCGTGACTCAGGAAGACGCCGCCGAAGAGCGAGAAGAGCGCACCCGCGAACGCCGCATAGGTGCTTACACGAACCAGTTTCGGGATCCAGTGAATCGGGCGGGATTCTTCATACCGTAATTCTTCTTCGTGGCGGTCGAGCGCCACGTCGAGTCCGGCGCGGAGATCGTCGAGTGAGACACCCGATTCCAGCGCGCGACGCGTCTGCGAGATTCGCCACAGGCCGTGGCCTATCCACGGCGCCACCGTGGCCTTCGCGCAGATCGCGATGAAGATCAGTGACGCGAGGCTCCAGCTGCTGTTGCTGGCATTGGCCACGTAGGCCATCGTGCCCACGCCATAGAAGAAGCACGACCAGATGACATACATCCCCTTGAGCTCGCGTCCGCGGTAGACCCAGACGCGCACCGGCACCGGGAGCTCCGCGGTGGCCACTGAGGTTGGTGCCATCGCCTCCGCCATCGCCTCGGCGCTCTCGAATCGTTCCGCGGGATCCTTGCGGAGCGCACGGTCGATGGTCTCGGCGAGCGCGAGTGGAGTCTCCGGGGCAACCGTGAGCAACCCTGGCGCCGGACGCGTGAGATGCTGCGCGAGCAGCTCCGGGACACTTCCCTCGAACGGAGGCCGCCCCGCGATGCAATGAAAGCCCATCGCGCCGAGGGCATAGAGGTCACTGCGCCCATCGACGGCCTCACCGGCGGCCTGCTCGGGGGCCACGTACTCCGGCGTACCGACAACGCGGCCGCCGGTGGCATCTGGCGAGTCTACCAATCGTGCGATGCCGAAGTCGGTCACCACGGCGCGGTGGCCCTCGTCTTCAAGCAAAATATTGTCAGGCTTGATGTCGCGATGGATCACGCCCTGCGCGTGCGCATAGGCCAGGGCGTAGGCGGTGTCACGAAGGAGTCGCGAGGCGTCGTGCGGTGCGAGTCGACGCACCCGGCGGAGGCGTTCACCCAGGGTTTCGCCTGCCACGTAGCGCATCGCGTAGAACACAAAGGAGCCGATTTCCTCGACGGCGTGAATCGGCACGATGTTGGGGTGCGCGAGGCGCGCGGCCATTCGGGCCTCGCGCAGGAAGCTCTCGCGCAGCTGTGGAATGGCTGCGCGCTCGGGCGGCAGGAGCTTGAGGGCGACCGGCCGGTCGAGCCGGACATCGCGCGCGAGATAGACGATCCCCATTCCGCCGCGGCCGAGCTCGCGCTCGAGCGAATAGCGGCCGGCGAGCGCAGCCTGCAGGGCGAGGAAGAGGTCATCGGGGCGTGGCGCGGGGAGCATCCTGAAGAATACGTCGAGGGCCGCCAGGCCGTTTCACGGTGCGACGGCACCGACTTGACGATTCAGGTGATCCGGAGGTCTACTTGGGGACCCTCCAGAGGAGACCCCGTGAAATCCCTTCGACCGATGCTGTCCGGCGCGCTGCTGCTCGGCATTCTGGCCTGCAACGAGAGTCCGACGCTGGCGGGAAACAACCCTGCCGTCGGCCGCGATGGTGCGCTGGTGGTCTCGCGCACTGAAGTGCTGGTGGGTATCCCATCGCAACCTCCGCGGCTGACCGTCATCGACCCGGCGACCGGGGCCACTCGTGGCCTCGCCACCTGGCTGCCGTACGGATATCCCGGGGAGTCGCCCGACCTCAAGAGCTCCCTCGTGTTTTCACGGGATGGCGAGTGGATGGCGTGGGTCGAAACCCACTACAACCCGCAGACCTGCAATTTCTATGACTCTGGTTGTTTTTCAGAGCGTGGCAGCCAACGGCTCTTTGTCTCGCGTGTGGGAAGCAACTCGAGCACCGTGCTGACGCCAGACGGTAACTATGACGTGACCCCGTCCTTCTCGCCGGACGGTACGCGCATCGTCTTTCTCCGCAGCTATTTCGACCTCGATCAGCAGATGATGACGATCCGGAGGGACGGCACCGACCTGCAACCGGTGCTCCAGAAGACCCCGAGAAAGCGCGGCGCCCCGGACTGGGCTCCCGATGGACGGACGATCTTCTACCTCCTGCCCGATCAAGCCGCGATCTATCGGGTCCGCCCCGACGGCAATGAGAACGCGCCTGTGACCGGCAAGAACACTGCCTACGGCAACCCGAGCGTGTCGCCCGACGGCAAACTGATCGCGGTGACCGTGCGCGACGCGAGCACAGCCTTCGGCGTGGCGCTTGCGCTGTTCGATCCCGATGGCAACGCGGTGGGACGGTTCGATTACGGCGAAGGGAGTTTCGGCGCACGTCCGGTCTGGTCACCGGATGGCACACAGATCGCCTACTGCGCCTACGAGCGAGATGCGGAAGGGCGGTACCCTCGCGACGTTGTGCGCCTGCTTGATGTCAGTACGGGAAACAGCAGAACGATCACCCCGACGGGGTACAGCGACTGCAATCCGGTCTGGCGCCCCTGATCAGGGGCTCGGCGGCTCATCGGGCGTAGAGCCCAGCGCTTCGTTGGGATCGAAGTCGAGCGGCACCACCACACCGTCGGCGCCGAGCAGACGGAAGAGCGTCCACTCTGCCTGCTTGGCTGCGCCCACACTGCCACCGTTATACATCGCCGCGATCAGCAGCGTGCCACTGCTGCGGCCGAGGTAACCAACGAGCGTCGAGGCGTTGCCGAGCGTGCCGGTCTTGGCGCGAACAACGCCTGGGCCTGGAAGGCCGGCAGCGAGCCGCTTGAGCGTGCCGCTGCCATTGGCCGGCAGCAGCAGCGGGAAATTCCGTCCCGCGGCCGTGAGCGGGAACTTGGCCAGGTAGCTCGTGAAGACAAACGGACTCACGCGATCATCGGATGAGAGTCCGCTGCCATCGTGCAACGTGACCCCTTCGCTGAGTCCCGTGATGGCACGCACGTGCTGCGTGAGCCGGTCGGCGGCCTTGTCGACCCCGCCGCCCCAGAGCAGCATCAGCTCGGCGCCGATGTTGAGCGAGCGCGAATTGATTTCGTGTGCGACAGAATCGAACGGCTGTGACACGATCTCGGCGAGAATCTTCCGTTCGGTGGGCAGCGCGGAGCCGATGCTGGCACTGTGGACCCACGTGATGCCGGCGCTCGCCACGGCGTGTTCCCACGCGGCCTCAAGCACAGCGGTCGGATCGCTCGCCACTGCGGTGTAGCGTCGCGCCCCCGCCCGGGTCCCGATCCTGCCCGAGATCACCCAGCCGCTGCCACTGGCACCAAAACGCAGGGACGAGCGCTTGCCCGCCACCGTGGTGGCCGTGATCTTCACGAGCGAACCGGCGCCGGCAGGAGCGTCTCCCGCCAGCACGGCACGCGCCCCGACCTTTGCGCCCGGTACGATGGTGAACTCCACCACATTCTCGTTGAGCGTGATCGGACCAACTGGCGGCGCGAAGATCCGGCCGCGATGACGGCTGGCCCACGCGGCAGGATAGGTGGACCGCGGTTCACCAACCGAGGTCGTCACGGTCATCGGCCCCACCAGCTTGCGCACGCCAATGCTGGCGAGCTGGGCCGCGAGGTCGGAGAGCGAGGGCCCGGTGCGATCGCGCCGCTCCAGGGTCACGTCGCCATTGAGTTCCAGGGCCCAGCGCCCTTCCCACGTTCCCGTGACGGGGTTCACCTGACCCGTGCCGACCACGCGCGTCGCGCGGCGGGCGTCGCCACCCACCACGGTGCGCGCGAAACCGGTGGTCAGCAATTTGACAGTCGAGGCGGGGATCATTGGCTCGCTGGCATTATTGGACCAGAGGATGTTTCCCGACTGGTCTGCCACGACGACACCCCACTTGCCCGGCGCGCTGCGCTGCGCACGGGCCAGCCAGGCGTCGAGCTCCGGCCCGATGGCCGCGTCCTGCGCCGGGAGGGCGGCAGGCAGGGCCAGCAGGCCGAGGAGCAGGGTGGCAGGGAAACGTGTCATAGGCCTCAGGCTCTGCAAGGAGCGTGCGGGACTGGGGCGAGTCGCGTTGTGAAACGGGACAGCGGCCGCGGAGATTGCAGCAACTGTACGTCGGAGCGGTGCCGTGGGTTGCAGCCGCTCCGGCTGGCACTGACTACTTCAGCATCAGCTTCGCGATGGTCTGCAACTGCATGTTGCTGGTGCCCTCGTAGATCACGCCGATCTTGGCATCGCGAAAGAACTTTTCCGCAGGGTACTCGGAGCTGTAGCCGTAGCCGCCGAACAGCTCGAGCGCCTGCGATGTGATCCGACCCGCGGCATTCGAGGAGAAGAGCTTGGCCATCGCGGCTTCGCGCGTGAACGGCAGGCCCGCGTCCTTCAGGCGCGCCGCGTTGTAGACCAGCATCCGTGATGCCTCGAGATCGGTTGCCATCTCGGCTACCTGAAACTGCACGCCCTGGAAATCGGCGATCGCCTTGCCGAACTGACGCCGCTCCTTGATGTACTTGGTTGCGGCCTCATATGCACCCTGCGCGACGCCCACCATCTGCGCGCCGATGCCGATGCGACCCTCGTTGAGCGTCTCGATCGAGATCTTGTAGCCCTGACCCACCGGGCCGAGGACGTTCGCGGCCGGAACGCGGCAATTCTCGAGAATCAGTTCCACCGTGCTCGACGCCCGGATGCCGAGCTTCTTCTCGCGCTTGCCGATGGAGAAGCCGGGGAACTCCTTCTCGACCAGGAAGGCGGTGATGCCCTTGTAGCCGAGCTCAAAATTGATGTTCGCGAAGACGATGAAGATCCCGGCCTCGGCCCCGCTGGTGATCCAGAACTTCCGGCCCGTGAGGAGCCAGTCGTCGCCGTCCTGCACCGCCTTGGTCTCGAGTGCGAAAGCGTCGGATCCCGAGGCCGGCTCCGAGAGCGCGAAGGCACCGAGCAGGGAAGTGGTCATCCTCGGGAAGTAGCGGGCCTTCTGCTCGTCATTGGCCCAGCGCATCAGCGCGTTGTTCACGAGGGTGTTGTGGACGTCCACGTAGATGGCGCTGGAGGCATCGACCCGGGCCAGCTCTTCGATCGCGAGTGTCGCGAGGAAGATCGATCCGTCGGCGCCGCCGTACTGCTCCGGGATCTCGATACCCATCAGGCCCAGCCCGAAGAACTTCTCGATCAGGTCGGGCCGGAACTGGGAGGCCTCGTCCATTTCCTGGACATATGGTCCGATTTCCGTCTCGGCAAACTCGCGGACGGTCTGGCGGAAGAGTTCTTCCTCTTCCGAGAGGATGGAGAGCGGAGCGGCGGCGAGCGTCGTCGACATCGGGGCGAGTCCGGGTTCTGGTTCGGGGGGGAAGATAACCGGGCGTCAGGCCCCGCCGAGCACCTCGAGCGCCACCTCCACCCGCCCCATCGGGGCGGCCACCTGCGCCCCCGCGACCGTGCCGCGGACCGCCGCCAGCATTTCCTGCGCAATGGCGATGCCCTCGGCCAGCGCGGCCTCCTTGCCCCGGTCACTCGCCCGCCGCATCCGGGTGAGCACCGCGTCGGGCACCGTGATCCCCGGCACCTCGTTGGCCAGGAACTCGGCGTTGCGCAGCGACACGAGAGGCCAGATCCCCGCGACAATCGGCACACCATACTGCTCCACCCGAGGGAGGAATGCCTCGAGCTGACGGAGGTCGAACACCGGCTGCGTGATCGCAAAGCACGCCCCGGCCTCCGCCTTCCACGCAAAACGACGCAGCTCGCGATCGAGGTCCGTCGACGCCGGGTTCACTCCCACGCCGTGCACAAAAGTGGTGGGTACTCCGATGGGGTTTCCGCCCGGATCGAGGCCGAGGTTGAGGCGCGCGACCAGGTTGGTGAGACCGATGGCGTCGATGTCGAACACCGCCGTGGCGTCGGGATACGGCCCCATCTTGGGCGGATCACCCGTGACGATGAGCAGGTTATGCAGTCCGGCAGCCGCGGCACCAAGCAGGTCGGAGAGCATCCCGAGCAGGTTTCGATCGCGGCAGGCGTAGTGCACCACCGCTTCGAGTCCGGTCTCGCGTTCAATGAGCAATCCCGAAATCAGCGCACCCATCCTGCTCTGCGCGCGCGGTCCGTCGGGGACATTCACCGCATCGACTCCCGCGGCCTTGAGTGCGCGCGCTTGCGCGAGCATTGGTGCCGGGTCGATCCCGCGGGGCGGAACAATCTCCACGCTGGTCACGAACGTTCCGGCCGCCAGCTTCGCGCCGAGGGCCGACCGCTGGGCGAGGGGCACGGCCGCAACCGCCGGTGTGGATTGTGGCGCGTGCGCGGCGGCCACTGGCGCCGTGCTTCGCGGTGTCACCGAGCGGATGAAGGAACGGACGGACTTGATGTGTTCCGGCGTGGTGCCGCAGCAGCCGCCCACGAAGCGGGCGCCCGCCTCGACCATCCGTCTGCCATACTCGGCCACGTATTCCGGGCTCGCCATATAGATCTGGCGATCGCCCACGTCGCGCGGGAGTCCGGCGTTCGGTTGGGCCGAGAGTGGCTTGCTGGTGACGCGAGCGAGTCGCTCGATCACCTCGAGCACGACCTGGGGCCCAATGGAGCAATTGACCCCGATGATGTCGGCGCCCGCCGCTTCGAGTGCCGGACCAAACACTTCCGGCGTGGTGCCATAGGCCGTCGCGCCATCGGTGCCCACGGTCAGTTGCGCGATGATGGCCAGGTCGCTCCGGTTGCGCACGGCACGAATGGCAGCTTCGAGTTCGGCAATATCCGAAAACGTTTCGAGGCAGAAGCCATCAACGCCACCAGCGAGCAGGCCGTCGATCTGTCGACCGAACGCCGCTTCCGCTTCGGCGAGCGAGAGTTCGCCGAAGGGCTCCACGCGGACGCCGAGCGGACCGACGGCGCCGACCACCACCACGTGCTCGCCAACCGCACCTCGCGCGAGCCGCGCCGCAGCGCTGTTCAGTGATTCTGTTTCGGCCGAGAGTCCGTACTGTGCCAGCTTGAGCGGGTTGGCTCCGAAGGTGTTGGTCTCGACGATCTCCGCCCCTGCCGTGGCGTATGCCGTATGGACTTCGGCCACGAGATCGGGCTGCCGCAGCACCAGCTCATCGAAACAGACGTTCAGGAAAACGCCCTTCTGGTAGAGCATCGTGCCCATTGCGCCGTCGACCACGTGGACGGCACCGTCGGCGATCAGGTCGCGAAGCGATGGCATTCACTTCCTCCGGTAGCCGAGCACCGGGCCCAGCCAGCGTTCGGCGGTCGCAATGTCCCAGCCCTTGCGGCGAGCGTAGTCGGCGACCTGATCGCGATCGATCCGGCCGACACCGAAGTAGCGCGCCTCGGGTCGCCAGAAATAGAGGCCACTCACCGCGGCACCGGGCCACATCGCGAAGGACTCGGTGAGCGTGATCCCCGTGTTGCGTTCGAGATCGAGCAACGCTGCCAGTGTCGCTTTTTCGGTGTGGTCGGGAGCCGCGGGGTATCCGGGAGCAGGCCGGATGCCCTGGTATTTCTCGCGGATCAGGTCGGCGTTCTCCAGCGCCTCACCCGGTGCGTAGCCCCAGTGTGTGCGTCGCACCACTTCGTGCAACCGTTCCGCGAAGGCCTCCGCCAGGCGGTCTGCGAGGGCCGAGAGCAGGATGGCGCGATAGTCGTCGTGGCTCTCCTTCGCGGCAGCGACGAGCGACTCGAGTCCGTGCCCCGCCGTGACGGCAAACGCACCCACATAGTCGGGCACGTCGGCAGCGCGTGGGGCAACGAAATCTGCCAGTGCAAGCGAGGGGCGATTGTCATTGCGCACCGCCTGCTGTCGCAACGTGTGCAGGACGGAGACCGGCGTGGTGCGGTGCTCGTCGGCGTAGAGCGTGATGTCGTCACTCGTGGCGTCGGCGGGCCAGAAACCCACCACCCCCCGTGCGGTCAGTGCGCCCGAGCGCTCCAGTTCGTCGAGCGCCGCGTTGGCCTCGCGAAAGAGGTCGCTTGCAACGGCACCCTGCTCAGGGTGGTCAAGAATCGTGGGATACGAGCCGGTGAGTTCCCAGGTCCGGAAGAACGGCGTCCAGTCAATGCGCTGGCGCAGGTCGGAGAGTGGCCAGTTGTCGAAAGCGCGCACGCCGAGGAATGCTGGGCGCGGGGCAGGCAACGTCAGATCAATCCGGGCGGGGTTCGCACGCGCCTGCTCCAGCGGGATCATCGATCCTTCGTGTTCACCTTCGCGTTCAATCCGAAGTTTTTCATACTCGGCAGCGATGCCCGCCGCAAAGGCATCGCGCTTGTCAGCATCGCGGAGCGAACTGGCCACCGGCACGGCGCGCGAAGCATCGAGCACGTGCACCACCGGTCCGGAATAGGCCGGGGCGATGCGCAGGGCCGTATGCAGGCGCGAAGTCGTCGCGCCGCCAATGAGGAGCGGAATGTTGAGCCCTGCGCGCTCGAACTCCGCCGCGACGAAGGCCATCTCGTCGAGCGATGGAGTGATCAGTCCGGAGAGACCGACCAGGTCGACCTTCTCACGTTGCGCCGTCTCGAGAATCTTCGCGACCGGCACCATCACGCCCAGGTCGATCACTTCCCACTCGTTGCACTGCAACACCACGCCCACAATGTTCTTGCCGATATCGTGGACGTCGCCCTTCACGGTCGCGAGCAGGATCCGCCCCTTGCTGCGTGGGGCCTGACCCGCGCGCTCCGCCTCGAGGAACGGGATCAGCCACGCCACGGCACGCTTCATCACCCGCGCGCTCTTCACCACCTGGGGCAGGAACATCTTTCCGGCGGCGAAGAGATCGCCCACCCGGTTCATCCCGGCCATCAAGGGACCTTCGATCACATCGAGCGGGCTCGTGGCCTCAAGCCGCGCTTCCTCCACGTCGGGCTCGATGAAGTCGGCGAAGCCGTGCACCAGCGCGTGACTGAGCCGCTCGGTCACCGGTCGCTCGCGCCAGGCCAGGTCGGCGCCGGGTGCCGCGCCGCCAGCCTTGGCACGATCTGCAATCTCGAGCAATCGCTCGGTGGCATCAGCTCGTCGGTTCCAGAGCACGTCGGCCACACGCTCGCGCAGCTCAGGATCAAGCTCATCGATGACCGGCAACTGACCGGCGTTCACGATGCCAATGTCGAGTCCGGCCGCGATGGCCCGCTCGAGGAAGACTGCGTGAATCGCCTCGCGCACGCCGTCGTTGCCACGGAAGGAGAACGAGACATTGCTGATGCCGCCGCTGGTCCTGGCCCCCGGGCAGCGTCGCTTGACCTCGGCAACGGCCTCGACAAAGGCATTCCCGTACTCGGCGTGCGCCTCGATGCCGGTGCCCACCGCAAAGACATTGGGATCAAGGATCACGTCTTCCGGTGCGAAGCCGACCTCGTTCACGAGCAGATGGAAGGCCTTCTCCAGCACCGCCGCCTTCTGTTCCACCGTCTCGGCCTGCCCCTGTTCATCGAATGCCATCACGACGACGGCCGCGCCATAACGACGGACCAGTCTGGCCTGCTTCAGGAACGCCGCCTCGCCTTCCTTGAGCGAGAGCGAGTTGACCACGCCCTTCCCCTGCAGGTTCTTGAGGCCCGCCTCGAGCACACTCCACTTCGACGAGTCGAGCATCACCGGGACGCGCGCGATGGCCGGCTCCGAGGCAATCAGCCGCAGGAAGGTGCCCATCGCAGCTTCGCCGTCGAGCAGCGCATCGTCGAAGTTGATGTCGAGGATCTGCGCGCCCGCTTCCACCTGCTGCTGCGCGACCTCCAGCCCCTTCTCGTAGCTGCCGTCGGCAATGAGCTTCGCGAAGCGCCGTGAGCCGGTCACGTTGGTGCGCTCACCCACATTCACGAAGTTGGTGTCGGGCCCGATCACGAAGGGCTCCAGTCCCGAAAGCCTTGTGCGACTCGGCAACACCGGAATCTTCCGGGGCGCGACACCTGCCACGGCGGCCGCCATTGCGCGGATATGATCGGGCGTGGTGCCGCAGCAGCCTCCCACAATATTCACGATCCCTTCGCGTGCCCACGCGCCGATCGACGCGGCCATACTCTCCGCGTCCAGGTCGTAACCGCCGAGGTCATTGGGCAGCCCGGCATTCGGGTGCACCGACACGAAGGTGTTGGCAGCGCGGGAGATATCCTGGACGTGACCGTGCAGCAGGTCGGGGCCGAGCGCGCAATTGAGCCCGATGGTGAGCGGCCGGGCGTGTGCCACCGAGATCCAGAAGGCATCGGCCGTCTGGCCCGAGAGCGTGCGGCCGCTGCGGTCGGTGATGGTGCCCGAAATCAGGATCGGGACGCGGTAGCCCACGGCGTCGAAGGTCCGCTCCACACCAAAGAGCGCGGCCTTCGCGTTGAGCGTGTCGAATATGGTCTCGACCAGGATCAGGTCGGCGCCGCCTTCGAGTAGACCCGCGGCGGCCTCGGCGTAGGCGTCGGCCAACTGATCGAAGGTGACGTTGCGGAAGCCGGGATCTTCTACCGACGGCGAGAGCGACGCAGTGCGAGACGTCGGGCCGAGGACGCCGGCCACGTAGCGCGGTCGCTCGGCGGTCTCGGCCGCGTCGGCCGCATCACGGGCCACACGGGCAGCGGCCACATTCAGTGCACGTGCAAATCCTTCGGTGCCGTACTCGCTCTGGGAGATGGTAGTGGAGTTGAACGAGTTGGTCTCGACAATGTCGGCGCCGGCCTCGAGGTAGGCCGCGTGAATGCCGAGCACCACCTCGGGGCGGGTGAGGCAGAGCAGATCGTGGTTGCCGCGCAGGTCACGAGGCCAGTCGCGGAACTGCTCGCCGCGGTAGTCCGCCTCTACCAGCTGCTCACGCTGCAGCATTGTCCCCATCGCGCCGTCGAGCAGCAGGATGCGCTCGGTGAGGAGTCGAGGAAGGCGGGCCAGTCGGGCTGTGCGTGCGACGTCGGGATCGGTCACGAAATCTCCCAGATACAACGAGCCCGCGGGCGTCAGACGGTCGCCCCCGGGCGGCGTCTTAGCGAATTATTTAACGTGGCCGCAAGTCGCGGGAAATCGCCACGGGTTTCGATTGTCTTGCTGCCTGTCATCCTGGGCCGAATGTCTTCCGGCCTGTCGGCCGCTTCGCTCAGGATGACAATCGGTGGCGGCGTCCGTCGCCTTGGAGATCCGCGCCGCGCACGGCGCGGCGCCAGCCCTCGATCCTCGGAATTCGATCATCGCCCATCGCCCATCGCCCATCGCCCATCGACCGACGCTCCACTACCCCCAAAACGCATTCAGAATCAGCGTCCTCGCGAATGATAGCACCAGATACGCCACGATGGGGCTGATATCGAAGGGCCCTACGGTGGGGAGCACCCGCTGCAGCGGCTCGACCAGCCAGTCGGTCAGGACGTAGAAGATCCGCATGAACCGGTTGTGCGGGCCGATGCCGAACCAGGAGCCGATGACCCGGATCATCAGCGAGGCGATCAGGATCGAGAAGGTGTAGGCCACCAGGGTCGGGAGCAGCAGGCCGCGCGGGTTCGCGGCGAGGGAGATCATCCCCAGGATGAAACCGAGCAGCCAGCGAACCAGCGAGATCAGGGCGAGTCCGCCCACCACGGCAAGCCCGAGGAGCCAGACGGGAGCAGACTGCGGGTTGCCGCCAGCGCGGACCACGCGTCGCTCAATGGGTCGGAGCACCGGATCGCTCCAGCCCCGGACGAAGCGGGGCCAGGCACCGAAAGGCTGCAGCTTGTCGCTGCGCACGGCCCAGTGTGTGGCCGCGACGACGGCCGCCAACACGAAGGCGCCCGCCACGATCAGGCGGACGCCAAGGTCGATCCAGCCTGCGAGTTCACCCAGGCTCACCCGGTTACTCCATCACGAATTCGCGGGAGAACGCAACATCGAACGCGAAGGTCTTGGCGCGCGCGCGCGTCTCCATCAGGTCGGCAATGCGCACGAGACGCGCGGGAATCTCCAGCAGCCGTTCCTGTGCCTTGCGACCCCATTCATCGAGGCCTTCGAGCGTGTCGATCTTCCAGTGGGCGAGCTGGTCCTGCACGATCTTGAGGTAGTCGCGCGGTCCGTAGATGCCCGAGCGCCGGATCACGTCGGCAAATTCCTTGAAGCCCGGGATGGTGATGCCGGGCATATCGATCGCTGGCATAATGTGCGCGGCTGAGCGGAGTGCCTCGCTCGGGTCGCGCTTGAGGATCTCGGAGAAGACCCGGCGATAGAAGGTGAAGTGCCGCGCCTCTTCCATCGCGATCTTCGCAAGGATGCCGCCGAGCACCGGTTCGTATTCGCCAATGACGCGTCCGGTGTTGGCGTGCGAGTACTGCGTGGCGCGTTCCTGCAGCGTGGTGTACACGAACACCCGGTAGGGGTCCTTGTCCCATTCGGGATGGAAGCCGGCCTTGATGTACTCGAACTTCAGTTCTTCGATCCGGCGCTGGTCCACTGCGCCAGTATCCCGCATATAGTCGGAGAGCACCGCGCCGTGTCGGTCCTCTTCGGCGGTCCACAGGTCATTCCAGACGCGCCAGTGGGAGTCGTCACCGAGGTAGACCGCGAGCAGTCGGTGGAAGTGCGGCAGCCCCTCTTCCGTGAGGGTGTTGAGCGCGAGTGCGGCCCTGCAGGCGTCGGGAAAACCCTTCACGCGCTCGCGCAGCGTGAGCCGGTGTTCCTCGGGATCGGTACCAGGCTCGGGGGCAAGCAGGTCGTACGGGAACCAGAGTTCCCGCTTGTCCTCGTGCTCGGCCATCCAGACTTTCACCTGGGGCTCAAGGTCCTTGAGGACCTCGACCTTTTTTCCCATCGCCCGTTCGGCGTCGGTCAAACCCATCGTAAGTCCATTCCTGTAAATGCCTTAGCTCAGAAAGGGCGAGTCGTCACGGGGTGCGCTCGCCTGCCCGAATGGCCAGACTCGTAATGTAATGACGCCTGCCGGGAGCCGGAGGGAGGTTGGGCCTGGGTCGAGAATCCGGCCCTACTTGGTACTACACCGCTTGCTGACCGCCGGTCGGTTGCCGCAGGCGATGGCGTCGTTCATCCCGTGAGCGAGCGGCCCACAGGCCGTGGTCTGGGCCGACTGTGCCGCTTCAGACTCGGTTTCGTGTGACGCCTTGGCGCAGTTCTCCCCGCCATTGAACTGGACGCAGACCTCGCACTCCACCTTCTGGGCCGCGAGGGTGGTCCAGGCCAGAAAGGCGAAGAAGGCGAGGATGACGGCCATCCAGCCCAAAGTCTTTGGTTTCGGCATAACTCCAATCTACACGAAAATCGATGATCGATGATCGATGATCGATCATCGATAGGCGGTGGTCGGTTAATTTGTGAAATGCGCTATCTCTCTCTGCTCGCCCTTGCCACTCTCTCTGTCGGGCCGATCGCTGCCCAGGCCGACTACCGGAATCTCGACGATGGTCGGCCCGTGGCGTCCGAGGACGCCTGGCCCATCGAGCATCGCGCCTTTGAATTGCTCGCACCCGCGGAGTTCTCGCGGCTGCGCGGCCAGACCGAAACGGTCATTACCCCGGAACTTGGCTACGGTGTCATTCGCAATGGAATGATTGGCGTGAAGTTCCCCGTGTTGCTGGGCAGCGGCGGCGGACTCGCTGGCCCGCGTGCCTTTGCGTTCTACAACGTCAACGCCGAGTCGCCGTCACTTCCTGGCTTCTCGTTGCGAGCCGATGTCGCCGCGCCTGGTGGTGCGGCCGCAGGCGAGCGCACCACGGTGGCGCTCAAGGCCATCGCGACCCGCAGCTGGGGGCGATTCCGGACCCACCTGAATGTCACCCACGGCCTCGGCAGCGCAGCAAACCTGCCGTCGGTCGATGCGGCACCGCGGTGGGGAGCCTCGCTCGCGGGTGACCTGATCTCGCTCCGTCACAGCACGCTCTTCCTGCTGGAAGTGCGCACCGCGCAGGCAGTGCCGGGCGCCGACCTCGAGTGGACCACCGCTGCCGGTATCCGGCATCAGCTTACGCCCACGCTGGTGTTCGATGCCGGTGTCGCCACGTCGCTCGGGCGGAGCGGCGGCAACCAGACATCGTTCACGCTCGGTCTGGCGCACACCTTCGCGATCGCCTCGCTCTGGTCTGGAGGTGCCCCGTGAAGCGCGTGATTGCCCTCGCCCTGATGATGCTGGCACCGACTGTGGCCTCCTCGCAGGATCGCTACGACGAGTCGATGTACTACCCCGGCTCGTTCAACTGGCAGTTCCTCAAGCGGTATCCCGATGCGGCGCGGCTCTTCAACGCCTTTGACTACGGGCACGCGGTGCTCTATGAGCGGCTGTTGACGCTGCCGACACCGGAAGCAACCAGGGCCCTCGCCACGGACTTTGACTTCCTCACGCGCGATCTCCTGGTGAAGCCGCCGCGGTTCTCCATTGTCGAGGAAGCGGTAATGCCGCAGTACGCTCGCCTTGTCTGGCCCGCGAAGCAGGCCTTTGATTGGGCGCATCTGCTGCATCGTCAGGTGTACGACCTCTACGCCGATGAGCGGCTCACTCCCGCGCGGCGCGACTCTCTGATTGAACGCGTGACCGATGTCTATCTCGCCAATCGCGACTACGCGTTCGCACCGGTGCCCAAGGCGATGGCGCTGATGGACGAGCAGCCCTTCTCGATGCGCTTCCGCCGGGAGCAGCCGCGGTTCAATGGGCTCATCTGGGCCTATCACTGGCTGCAGGTGGGGCTCTACGATCCGTTCATTGTGGGCAAGAGCGAAGCAGGTCGCCGCGAGGAGGTCGCAAGGGTGGTGGCGCGCTTCCGCTGGATGCTGGCTGACAGTACCCGGTTCCCGGACGTGATGCCGATGACCGCCGCAGTGGCCCCGCGGTTTGCCGCGGCACACCCGCGTACGGCGGCGATCTTCGACAATCTCCATATGATGCACGACATCATCAGCGACATTCTCGCGTCACCCACGATGACTCGCGCACAGAAACGGAGCGAGATCCTCGCGCAGCTCGTCGAGATGCGGAATCCGGATCGCAACCTGATGGGCTGGGATCACTGGAAGATGATGGGCGAGATGATGGGCGGGGTGAGCAGGATGGGTGGACAGGCCGTGCCGGACTAGAGACTGCAAGCGTGTCACCCTGAGCGAAGCGAGGGGGCAGAGCTCAGGCTCCTTCGACTTCGTCCGCTGCGCGGACTTCGCTCAGGATGACACCCTGTCGTCTCTCATCCTTCAACGCAGCAGGGTGCCGCCCAGGATCATCGACGCGACCGAGAAGTAGATCACCAGCCCCGTGACGTCGACCAGCGTCGCGACGAACGGGGCACTCGCGCTCGCGGGGTCGAGGCCAAACCGTCGCAACACGAACGGCAGCATCGATCCGGCAAGCGATCCGAACATCACCACGCCGATCAGTGCGATGAACACCGCCGTCGCGAGCAGCAGGTGGTGCGGTCCGTAGTCGTAGAATCCGAGATACTGCCACAGCGTGATCCGCAGGAAGCCGATGCCACCGAGCATCGTGCCGAGCGTGAGGCCGGCAGGGATCTCCCGGACCACCACGCGCCACCAGTCGCGCAAGGTGACTTCCTTGAGCGCCATCGCGCGGATGATCAGCGACGTGGCCTGCGAGCCGGAGTTGCCGCCCGACGAAATGATCAGCGGGATGAACAGTGCCACCACGGCGGCCCGCGCGATCTCGTGTTCGTAGTAGCCCATTGCCTGCGCCGTGAGCGTCTCGCCCACAAAGAGCACCGCGAGCCAGCCGCCGCGCTTGCGCAGCATATCCTTGAAGGCAATCTGCAGGTACGGCTCGTCGATCGCCTCCATACCACCGAACTTCTGCACGTCTTCCGTCTGCTCGGAGATCAGGGTGTCGATGATGTCGTCGACGGTGACGATGCCGAGCACGTGGTCGCGTTCATCGAGCACGGGAATGGCGAGCAGGTTGTATTTGCCGATCATCCGCGCGACGTCCTCCCGGTCGACGAGCGGCCCCACCGACACCGGCCGGCGATCGTCACCGATCTCGATGACGCGCGTGTCACCCGGCACCATCATCACCTCGCGCAGCGAGATCACTCGCTCCAGGGTGTTGCTCCCGGGTTCGAGCACATAGATGGCGTAGACGGTCTCCTTCGCGTTGCCCACTTCGGCGATGTGGCGCTTCACCTCGTCGGCCGTCCACGTGCTCGGCACGCCCACAAACTCCGTGGTCATCAGGCCGCCGGCCGAGGTGGCCGGGTAGTTCATCAGGGTGCGGAGGGTGTCGCGCGTCGGGGCAGGGAGGAAGTGCAGCAGCCGGGCACGGCCGGCATCGGAGAGCTCGCGGTAGAGATCGACCTGCTGGTCGGCCGAGAGGGCGTCGAGCAGCGTGGCCGAGACGGCCTCGTCGAGTGACTCGAAGATCTCGCCGCGCCGCTCGAGTTCCGGCTCGTCGAGCACCTGCACGGCCCGCGCGAACGGCAGGGCGCCCACCACGCGCACGGCCGCCTCGAGCGGGAGGTCGTTGACCGCTTCGGCAATTTCGACCGGACGCAGATCGGCGCAGGCGGCGACGAAGTCTTCGGCGTCGCCGCTCAGCAAATAGAGAAATTCTGGGGTGAGACCGGGAGGGACAGACATTGCGGGGGCCCTCCGGGTGCGCGGTCTAGTGCTTCGGCAGTCCTGCGGTTTCGTCGCCGCTCTTGCCGTCGGTGATCGGCGTGACCTGGGAGACCCAGCCGCTGGCGAACGTGACGGTGACGCGATGGCTCAGCGTGTCGGGCACCGCGCTCTTGATGTCGCTGAACTTCCTGGCATACGCCACGGCCGCATCGGCCTGCTTCGCAAAGCCTTCCGGCGTCTCGGCCCCTGCGGCCTTGCCGAATTCACGGCCCACGGCGATCGAGATCGCCTGCTCGGGGCCATACTTGGCAAACTCGTCGGCCGACATCAGGCCGTCCTGGCCCGCGACGTACTTGTACCGGTCGTAGGTAGGGCAGGCTGCGATGCCCAGCGTGAGCGCAAGCAAGGGAACCAGACGGCGCATCGGGTCGTTCTCCAGGCGAAGTCGGACGGGGTGTCGGCCCCAAAGGTAACGAGCGACCGGCAATTGAGCATCCTTGTCGAGGCCGGGAGGTCAACCTACCCTTCCGGCCGACCAGAACTCCGCAGGAGCAACCCAGATGAGCGCCATCGGCAACATCCCCACTCCCGTCAACGAACCGGTCCTCGGCTACGCTCCCGGCAGCGCCGAACGGGCCGCCCTGCAGGCCGCCATCAAGTCCCTGGGCAGCGTCGTGACTGATATCCCGGTGGTCATCAACGGCGTTGAACATCGCGCCGGGACCCCGGTGCGCGTGACCTCGCCCCAGAACCACCAGCACCACCTGGCCAATACCTGGCAGACCACCCCGGAAATGCTGCAGCAGGCGATGGACGGAGCTGTGGCGGCCCAGCGTGACTGGGAGGCGCTGCCATTTGCCGATCGCGCTGCCGTGTTCCTCAAGGCCGCTGACCTCCTTGCCGGACCGTGGCGCGCCCGCGTGAATGCTGCCACCCTGCTCGGTCAGGGCAAGACGCCCCATCAGGCCGAGATCGACGCCGCGTGCGAGCTGGCGGACTTCTGGCGCTTCAACGTCAAATACGCCGAGCAGCTGCTCCACGAGCAGCCGATGTCGGTGCCGGGCGTCTGGAACCGGCTTGAGTATCGCGCGCTCGAGGGATTCATCTACGCGGTGACGCCGTTCAACTTCACCGCCATCGGTGGCAACCTGCCGACGGCCCCGGCCATTCTTGGGAATGTGGCGCTCTGGAAGCCCTCGGCCACCGCGGCGCTCAGCAACTGGATGATCTTCGACCTGCTGCGCGAGGCGGGGCTTCCGCCGGGCGTGATTCAGTTCATCCCGGGCGATTCGGTCAAGACCTCGGCCGCGCTGCTCGACGACCGGCGGCTCGCTGGCATTCACTTCACGGGCTCCACGGCGGTCTTCCGCACACTCTGGCAGAGCGTCGCGGAACGGCTCGGCAAGTACCGCTCGTACCCGCGGATCGTGGGCGAAACCGGCGGCAAGGACTTCATCGTGGCCCACCCGAGCGCCGATGTCGAGGCGCTGGTCACCGGCCTCGTGCGCGGTGCGTTTGAGTATCAGGGCCAGAAGTGCTCGGCCGCGTCACGCTGCTACATCCCCAAGTCGCTCTGGCCACGCGTGAAGCAGCGGATGCAGGAAGAGATGGCGGCGATCAAGGTGGGCGACCCGGCCGACTTCTCGGTGTTCGTGGGCGCGGTGATCGATGAGCGTGCCTTCACCAAGCTTGATGGCGTCCTCAAGGCCGCGAAGGATGATGCCGGAGTGGAAGTTGTGGTGGGCGGGACGGCCGACCGGACCACTGGCTGGTTTGTCCAGCCCACGCTGCTCCGTGTAGACGACCCGGGCCATCGCTTCCTGCGCGAGGAATTCTTCGGCCCGATCCTCACGGCGTATGTCTACGACGACGAGGACTGGAGCAAGATGCTCACGCTGGTCGACTCGGCCACCGACTACGCCCTCACGGGCGCGGTGTTCGCGCAGGATCGTCGCGCGGTACACGAGGCCGATCTCGCACTCCGCAATGCAGCCGGCAATTTTTATGTGAACGACAAGTGCACCGGCGCTGTTGTGGGGCAGCAGCCCTTCGGCGGTGGACGAGCCAGTGGCACCAACGACAAGGCCGGCAGCATCCTCAACCTCTATCGCTGGATCTCGGCCCGCACCATCAAGGAAGTAGGGAATCCGCCGACCGACTGGCGCTACCCGTACCTGGGATAGTCTCGGCCGACACCCGCTCGCGCCGCGCCCTGCGCGGCGCGGATGACCGGCACAATCGAAGCCCCGAGGAATCGCTCCTCGGGGCTTCAGTCGTTCAGGGAGATCGGCGCCGCGCGGGGCACGGCGCGAGCACGGAAGGCGAGGGTTACTGCTTGACGACGACTCCCCCCTTCATCACGAAGCTCACATCCGCCAGGGCGGAGATATCGGCAAGCGGATCCTTGCGGACCGCGATCACGTCGGCGTAGCGACCCACCTCAAGCGTGCCGATGTTGCGTGACTGGCCGAGCAGTTCCGCGGCTACGGCCGTCGACGTCCTGATCGCCTGCATCGGCGTCATTCCCGACTTCACCAGGATGGAGAAGTCCCCGGTCATCGGCTCGGTCCAGGCATAGCCGCCGGCATCGGTGCCGTAGGCGATCTTCACGCCACGTTTCGTGGCCTCGCGAATGGCCGCGCTCGCCGTCTCCACCATTCGCGGGTAGATGCCACCACGCCCGGGCGCCACATACGCCACGACGTAGAGCGTCGGACACCAGAAGGTGCCCTGCTTCACCGCGCGGTCCATCAGGTCGGTGGTGAAGCCCACGCCGTGCTCGATGGAATCGAAGTGATGCCGAAGGGCGGCATCGATGCCGTCCCACCCCATCGCGTGTCCCGCCACCTTGCGGCCGAGCCGGTGCGCTTCGGCGACGAAGGCGTCGAGTTCCTCATCGGTGTAGTTGAGCCGTGAATGCAGCTTGCCATCGTCGCCGTAGTTGTAGCCGCCGTCGACATAGATCTTGATCCAGTCGGCGCCGTGGCCCACCTGCTCGCGCACCGCCTTGCGAATCTCCTCGGGGCCATCGGCGAACTGCACGCCGCCGGGGAGCGGGATCTCCCACGAGAACCCGTTCGGAGGGTACTTTCCCGTGGGGGCAAAGGCGCGCGTGGCCACATACATCCGCGGTCCGGGAATGACGCCACGCGCAATCGCCTGCTTCAGGTCGACGTCGGCGTACATCGCTCCCTCGGTACCGATGTCGCGGATGGTCGTGAAGCCCTGATCAAGGGCGCGCTTCGCGGCCGCTGTTGCGCGGATGGTGCGGTAGGGAATCGATTCCCGGAGCAACTGCTCGTCCCAGTCGGCGGCGGTGATGTCGCCCTGCAGCAACACGTGGGTGTGCGCATCGATCAGCCCCGGAAGCACCGTGCGGTCACCGAGATCGATCACGGTCACGTCGCCGGCCTTGGCGCGCACTTCGGTCCACGGGCCGATGGCGGCAATTCGCTGATCCTGGATCAGGATGCCCTGGTCGGTGCGGGGCTGGTCGGCGACGCCATCGATGACCCGTCCGGCGTGAATCAGGACGGGTGGGGCGGACGGGCGAGCGGGCCGAGCCTGAGCGGACAGCAACGTCGGCGCGAGCAGGCTCGCGGCGAGGAGTCGGCGAATCATTGGTTGCCCCGGAGAGAGTGACGGATGAGTGCTTCAACGGTCGCGCAACTCGCGACGTTCAGCAAGTGGGGCCTCCTCGGCGCCCTCGCGATGCCTGGCTACCCCGTGCGCGCCCTCGACGGGGTCCAGTTCACCGAGAGGATCCGGAGCGAGGTGAATACCCGGGTCGCCACCGCCACGAGCCACCGGCTGGTTGCGCGCGACGCGCGCTTCACGGTCCACGTCCGCGGCGACAGCGTGATGGTGAGCGCCGACTCGCTCGTGCTCTCGGAGCTGGTCGATGGAGAGCAGCGGGCCCTCGATACCGACGGTTTCGTGGGCGGGCGCTACCATCTCCGGATCGATTCCGTCGGGCGAGCCCATCTCCTCGAGCGACCGTTCGTGCCGGACGACCTCATTGAGGTGAGTGACCTGTCCCGGGCGATGGATGACTTCTTTCCGCCGCTTCCCCCCGTGCTCGCACCCGGGGGCGAAGGAACCGACTCGACCGGGCGTCGCTGGCACCGGCTCACCGATTCGGCCGGGGTCCAGCGCTTCCGCTGGACCGCAGAGCGCGAGCACGACGGCACCCGGCACGTGGCAGACTCGGTGCAGACCCAGGTGAGCGAGAGCGTGCACGAGACGAGTACCCTGAGCTGGAGCCCGCTCCGCGGACCGATGCGCTGGTCGCGTCGGATCGAGTCAGAACTCACCTCGCGCTTGCGTGGACAGACCATCCGGGCGAGTGTAGTGCAGCGGATCGACGTCAACCGAACACCTTGATCACCCTCGTGCGGCTGTCATCCTGCGCGTAGCCCGCTTGATCACCATTGTGCGGCTGTCATCCTGAGCGTAGCCCGCGAAGCGGGCGGAGTCGAAGGAGCGAGTGCCGGCGCCTGCTCCTTCGACTCCGCGGCCTGCAGCCGCTGCGCTCAGGATGACACCCCTCGAATACCGGGGTCCCTTCCAATGCGCTTCCTTGCCATCACGATCCTGCTTGCTGCACCGCTCGCCGCGCAGCAACCCACCGCGGCTCAAGGTGAAGCCCGCGAAATTCTTGCCGAAATGGTGGGGATCAACACCTCACTCGGGCGCGGCGATGTCACGCCGCTAGCAGAAAAGCTCGCGGCGCGCTTCCGCTCGGCCGGGGTTCCGGCGGCCGATGTGATCGTGATCGGGCCGG
>JAZJZU010000017.1:2929-9610 GCA_040389605.1 Gemmatimonadota bacterium | reverse complement strand
CAATCTCGTGGTGCGGATTCGAGGGACGGGCACGGCCAGGCCCGTGCTCTTCCTCACCCATCTCGACGTGGTGGACGCGCTGCGCGAGGACTGGTCGCTCGATCCGTTCACGCTCACCGAAAAAGACGGCTGGTTCTACGGGCGCGGCACCGCCGACGACAAGGGGCCCGGCGCGACGCTCGTGGCCGGGATGCTGGCGCTCGCGCGCTCGGGCGCGAGGCCGCAACGTGACATCATCCTCGCGATGACGTCGGGCGAGGAGAATGGCGACGTCCCGGGTGCGCAGTGGCTGCTCCAGGAGCACCGCGATCTGGTGGATGCGGAGTATGTGTTCAACTTCGATGCTGGCGGGCCAGCCATCGAGGGAGGAACCCTGAAATGGCTCGAGCTGCAGGGCTCCGAAAAGGTGTACTTCACCGTGGCCCTGAGCGTGCGGAATTCGGGCGGCCACTCGTCATTGCCGCGTGCCGACAACGCCATTTACCGTCTCTCCACGGCACTCGGCCGGCTCCAGCGGCTGCGCTTCCCGGTGCACCTCTCCGAGGTCACGCGCGCGCAACTGGCGGCCCAGGCCCGGTATGTGCCTGCCGCGGAGGCAGCGCAGATCCGTGCCGCCATCGCCCTTCCACTCAATCGTGTGGCCGCAGAACGACTCGCCGCGCTGTCGCCCGCCTACAACGCCATTTTGCACACCACCTGCATCCCCACGATGCTCGCCGCCGGTCACGCGGAGAACGCGCTCCCGGCGCTGGCCAAGGCTACGGTCAATTGCCGGATCATTCCGGGAGAGAGCTCGGATTCCGTGATGGCCACAATCCGGCGCGCGGTGGCCGACACCGCCGTGCACATCGATGTGGTGACAGCAGCGAAGCCGTCACCACCCTCGCCCCTGGTGCCGGCACGGCTCGCGCTCATCGATGCCGCCGCCCGGGCCGCGTGGGGCCGCACGCTCCCGTTCTTTCCGGTGCAGGAGAATGGTGCGACCGATGGACTCTTCTTCCGGAACGCCGGGATTCCGGTCTACGGCCTCACGGGCATTGCGATGCCCACTGATGAGTCGCGAATGCACGGCCGCGACGAGCGGATTCCCGTGAAGTCGTTCGAGGAGGGAGTCGTGTTTGCGACGGAGCTAATTCGTCGAGTTGCGATCTCGAACTGACGCCCGCTAGCGCCGCGCCGTGCGCGGCGCGGATGCTCACTTTATTCGGAAGCTTTTCCTATCCACTCTTCGGGCTTCCACGGTCGCAACAATCCGTGCCGCGCGAGGCGCGGCACGAGCGGGTGTGGGTCAGCGATCTCGATCTGCGGCTAGTGCGCGTCGACTTTCCCCGACACCTTGCCGGTCTTGAAGAGCAGCAGCAGCGGGAGCGCGCAGGTAAAGGCGATTCCCATCGTCAGGTAGAGCTTGTCATAGGCGAGCAACGCGGCCTGCTGCTGCAACCGGAGCGCGAGGATCTCGAAGGCGCGCGCCTGGGCCTCCTGCAGGGAGGCACCCGCGTGCGTGAGTGCCTGGGTCACTTGCCCAAGCCACCCGGAGACCACCGGGCTGCCGGCATCGAGGTGGGGCAGCAGCCCGGCAGCCATCGCAATGCCGAGTGAGCCGCCCAGCTGGCGCGCGAGGTTGAACAGCCCGGTTCCCTGGGCCATCTGCGCCGGCTTGAGGCGCGCCACGGTCAGCCCGGTCAGCGGAACGAACACCAGGCCGATGCCGATGCCCCGGATGATGATCGGCAGCAGGGTGTCGTGGAGGCCGACGTCGAGCGTGAATTTCCAGTGCATCTCCATCGACCAGAGATAGAGCAGCACTCCCACCACCACGAGCGGGCGCGCATCGATCTTCGACGCCATCTTGCCGACCACGGCCATCGTGATCGCGCTCGCGATCGCACCCGGGAACATCACCTTGCCCGTGTCCCACGCCGAGTAATGCAGCAGTCCCTGCAGGAAGACGGGCAGGGCGAACGTCGAGGCATAGAGCGCGAAGCCGAGCACCAGCCCGAAGAGCACGCCGACGGCGAGCTGACGATCCTTGAGGATCCGGATGTCGACCATCGGATGCTCCGCCGCCAGTTCGCGCCAGATGAAGGCAATCAGCCCGAATCCGGCCAGGATCGCCTCGACGATTGTCTCGGTGGAGGCGAACCAGTCGTTTGCCTCGCCACGCTCGAGCATAATCTGCAGCGATCCCACGCCGACGGCCAGGAAGAGCAGGCCGTACCAGTCAATGCCGTGGCGTTCGACCTTGGCGGATGGTTCCGGCACGTGCTGCCAGCAGAGGTAGCCGGCGAGCAGGCCGAAGGGGATGTTGACGTAGAAGATCCACGGCCAGGAGTAATTCTCCGTGATCCACCCGCCAAGCGTCGGGCCGAGCAGCGGACCGACCATCACCCCCACGCCGAAGATGGCCGTGGAGGTCCCGCGCTCTTCGTTCGGAAAGACGTCGAACAGGATGGCCTGCGCCGTCGAGATCAGGGCGCCGCCACCGAGGCCCTGGACGATGCGCCAGAAGACCAGCGATTCCAGCGACGTGGCGTGACCGCAGAAGAACGAGGCCACCGTGAACAGCACGATCGAACCGGTGTAGTAGTTCCGCCGACCGAAACTGTCAGACAGGAATGATGTCATCGGCAGGACAATGACGTTCGCCACGATGTAGGCGGTGCTCACCCAGGCGATTTCGTGAAGCGTGGCGCCGAGGTTGCCCATCATATGCGGGATCGCGACGTTGACGATGCTGGTATCGACCAGCTCCATCACCGACGCGAGCGTCACCGCGAAGGCGATCAGGTACCGGGCCTGGTAGATCGCCTCGCGGCTGCGAGCGGGAGCCTGCGGCAGTGCGATGGACGCCACGGCTTACTTCGAAATCCTGATCGACACGTCGACCGACATTCCCGGCCTGAGCGGGAAGGCCGGGTCAATCGGCCTCGCGACCGCGATGCGCACCGGGACGTTCTGGACCACCTTGGTGAAGTTGCCGGTGGCGTTGTCGGGTGGCAGCAGCGCGAACTTTGCGCCGGTTGCCGGCGACAGGCTCTCCACGGTGCCGTGGAACTCCTTGCCGCCATAGCTGTCGACCGTGAAGTCCACCGAGTCGCCAACCACCACGTGGCCCAGCTTGGTCTCCTTGACGTTGGCCGTGACCCAGATCTCCTCGATGGGGACCAGGATCATCGCCGTCTGTCCGGGCTGGAGCAGTGCGCCAGGTTCCACGGTGCGCTTGGTGACGATCGCGGCCATCGGGCTCGTGATCACGGTCCAGCTCCGCTGGACCTCCGCCGTTTCCAGCGCCGCGCGTGCTGCCGCCACCTCTGCCTCGGCTCCCGCCATTGCGGCGTTCACCACGCCGACCTGGGCAGCACTCGCACTCTGGCCCCGGCGTGTTGCTTCGAGAGTTGCGACCGCGGCATCGTAGGCCGCCTGCGCTGCATCGAGCTGCTGTGCCGCCACGATCTGCTTGGCAGCGAGGCCCCGGATGCGCTCCAGATCGGCTGCCGCCTTGCGCACGTTCACCTCCGCACTCTGCACGGTGGCACTCGCACCGGCCGCCGTTGCCCTGGCCGCGGCAAGCTGCGCGGTGAGCTGCCCGCCGTGCTTCGCGTTGCCAGCCATCGCGATCGCGGCATCAAGCGCGGCCCGGGCCTGCGCCACTTTCGCATCGATGTCCCGGGCATCCAGCACCAGCAGCGTATCGCCGGCCTTGATGATCTGGTTGTCTTCGACCGGGATCCGGGTGATGAAGCCCTGGATCTTGCTCGCAATCGGCAGCAGCCGGCCGTCGACTTGCGCGTTGTCGGTGCTCACGTGCGTCCGGGAATACAGGTATTCCTTTCCGCCCCAGATGGCGGTGGCGAGCACGATGACACCGACGACGATCTGCGGGGTACGATTTGCCATTGAAATTCCTCCGGCGCGGGGCCGGTCAGTGCACCTGGTCGAGCAGGCCGAGCGCCTTGGCGGCACTGACCTGCGCAGCACCCGCCGCAACACGGGCCTGAATCAGAGCGTCACGGGCGCTGGTCACATCCGCCTGTGCGTTGGTGGTCTCCACGCTTCCGGTCACGCCCGCGGTAAAGCGCTCGCGTGCCTCCTGCAGTTCCTGCTCGGCGAGTCGCAGGCCTTCTTCCGCCACCACGACCTGCCCGCGCGCCGAGGCGATATCGAGCGCCGCCTGGCGCGCCTCGGCCTCCACCTGGGATTCGAGATCGTGCAACCGCAGCTGCTGGGCATCGATGCGGATCCGCTGCTCATCGGCGCGGCGCCCGCGCCGGAAGCCGTCAAACAGCGGCCAGGAAAGGCCGACGCCGATGTTCCAGGTGCCGCCGAGGCGATCGAGCCCCCGGCCGGAGGTGCCGAGGCCGGCGCTGAGCCCGAGCGAAGGGAAGAGTTCATCGGTGATGGCATTGAGACTCTTCTGCATCACCGTCACGCGCTGGCGCTCCGCCGCGAGATCCTGGCGTTGCGCGCGAGCCAGTGCCACGGCGGAGTCGATGTTCGCCGGCATCGCGCCCAACGGGATCGTCGGATCGCCGCTCAGTACGATCGGCGTGGCGACGGGAAGATCGATGGCCCTTGCGAGATCGAGCGTGGCGCGATCGCGCTCGTTGCGCGCCACCGCGAGGCGGATGCGTGCCGCGGCGAGCTGCGTTTCGCTCCGGGTGCGGTCGATGCGGGGAGCCGTGCCGGCGTCCACCTGGGCGCGGGCAATGTCCAGCAAGGCCACAGCGGTTACGGAATCGGCTTCGCGCGCCTGGACCGTCTCGTCGGCGCCCGCGAGTCGCAACCAGGCGGCTCCCGCCGCTGCAGCGGAAATGTCGCCGACTCGCGCAGCATCGAGTCCCGCCGCAATGGCGGTGTCGCGCGCGGCGCCGAGACGGTCGAGCGTGCTCTTGGAGAAGAGCAGCTGTTCGCCGGTCAGCCGGAAGCGGTACACGGTGAACGGGTCCGTCACTTCCGGCGCACCAGGAAAGCTCAGTCCGAACTCAGTGAGGTTCAGGGTCTGACGGACGACGGAGGCAGTTCCGGAAACATTCGGGAGCAGGTCGCTGCGGCGTTCCGAAGTGCGAGCCGAGACGGCCTTGGCCGAGAGGCGTGCGAGCGCACCTTGCACGCCGTTCGCGCGACCGCGGGCGATGGCCTCACTCAGCGTGATCGGCGTCGCCTGCGCCGTCGCAGGCGTCGGCAGCGCGGCCGGCAGCAGCACCGCGGCGGCGGCAGCGGCAAGCCGGATGCGGCCGGTGATTGGGAAAAAATTGTTGAGCATCTATTGCTTCCTCGTCCGCGACGTGGCCGGTTGCTTCCGGATGCCGTCCAGGACCAGCGTGAGGATCAGTTCGATTTGCTCCTCCGGTGTCGGACCGTCGGGGTCCAGCCCCGCGAACAGCACACGCACGTGGTTCAGGTGGACGATCAATGAGGGCACCAGGCGTGGCACCATCGTGATGGCTTCTTTCCGGAACTCGCCAGCGGCGATCCCGGGTTCCACAATCGAACGCAGCATCCGGCGATGCCGCTGGATGACATTGTCCCAGTAGTAGCGCTGAATTTCGGGAAACTGCGGCAGTTCCGACTGGACGAGTCGTGTCAGGCAGACGATCTGCGACTGCGAGAGCGCCGCCCACATCGATCGGATGACCTGCTCCAGCAGTTCGGTCGCCGTGCCGGTGTGCTCGCGCACGCGCGTCTCGGCCCGCTCAATCAGGCCGACCACGTTGCGCTCGACCATCGCACGGAACAGGTCGTCCTTCGACGCGAAATAGAGGTAGACGGTCCCTTTTGAGACGCCCGCGTGCCGCGCGACCTCTTCGAGGGTGGTGGCGCGATAGCCGCGCTCGCCAAAGACGGTGAGCGCCGAATCGAGCAACTCCTCGGGACGCGCATCCGGCCGGCGACGGAATCGACGGGCTGGCTTGGACTTGGCTGGCATCGGCAAAACTCCTCTACTTACTGACCGGTCAGTAATATATGGGAGCCCCAAGGGGTGTCAAGCACCCCATCCGGGATGATCGTTCGTCGACCGCCGATCATCGACCGACGATCGTCGATCGACGATCACCGTGTCTCTCTTGCACTTACGACTGGCCCGACCAATCTTGCAGGCAACCCCGCCTGGAGGCCGCATCATATGACGGAGCCCTTCCTCAGCTCCGACGAGTACGATGAGCAGGCCCACCAGTTGTACAACGAAGCACGTTACGATGACGCCCTCGCGCTCCTTCGCGAGGGGCTCCTCCGCTACCCTCAGTCGGTCGAACTCCACGTCGGGATCGGCTACGCGCAGCTCGCCCGCGAGGAATACGCGTGGGCACGTGCCGCGTTCGATGCCGCGCTCGGGATGGACCCGGAACACGAGGACGCGCTCGCCGGCCTCGGCGAGACGCAGCTCGTGCTCGGGCAGATCGAGGGTGCGCTCCGCGCCTTCCACCGCATCATCGAACTCGGCTTCGACGACGACCACGAGCTGATGCTCCAGGTCGGTCGTGCCCTCTTCCGCGAGGGATACTTTGTCGAGGCGCGGCTCTTCTTCGAGCGGGCGCGGACACATCACGCCGACTCGCCCGAACTCGCGGCCTCGCTGGGCTACACGGCACACCGGCTGGGACTCGATGCCGAGGCGTTCTACTGGTTGCGTCGCGCGCTCGAGCTTGAACCGGATTACCCGGAGCCACGCATCTACCTCGC
>JAZJZU010000017.1:0-2919 GCA_040389605.1 Gemmatimonadota bacterium | reverse complement strand
GCTCTACGATCGCGGCGAAACGGCACCAGCATTGCACCATTTTGCCCGCACCAAGCCCGACGATCACTTCGACGACCTGGGTGTCTGGCGAATGGTCGAGGTGCTCAAGTCGGCACGCGGTGTCGGGGACGACGATCCCGATGTGCAGCGCTGGCTCGCTCGACTCGCGGAACTGGGCAGTGAGGCCTCACCCGAAGACCTGCTGCTCGCCGAAATCGAGTCGCTGCAACCCGATGGCACGCCGCGCGACCCCAACCAGCTGGAACTCTTCGGCACGCTGATGCGCGACGTGCCGGAAATGCTGAAGCGACCCGCGGCCGACGCGGGCGTGCACGTCATCGAAACCCTGGCAGGCCTGACCCTGCGCGGTTCCTGGGAGGACCTGCTGATGCACCTGCAGACTGCTGAGGGGGCGTGGGCCGACGGCACACTGCTCGAATTCATGCAGGCGTTTGCCCAGCGCGGGACGGCCGAGACCGGCGTCGCGATCCCGGTCACGAGCGCCGAGGCGTTTCTGCGTGGGTCGGCCGAGGCGGGCGTGATCAGGATCCTCGAGTGATCCGCTTCGAATCCGCAAGCAAGCGGTACACCTCCCTGCTGCGTCGGCGTCGTGTCGACGCGCTCTCCAACTTTTCGCTGGAGATGCAGCGCGGTGAGGTGGTCGGCATTGCCGGACCGAACGGGGCTGGCAAGTCGACCCTGATTTCCCTGATGCTGGGATTCCTCAAGCCGTCGTCGGGCTCGGTGACGATCGATGGCCACACGCCCCGGCAGTATGTCGAGCGCGAGGGGATTGGCTACCTCACGGAACTCGTGAACCTCCCGCCCCAGTGGAAGGTGCCGGCAACCCTGCAGCGGATGGCGAATCTGTCGGGCGTTCCAGCGGCCGGTCGGAAGGCAGCGGTCGAGGCGACGATTGCCCGGCTCGGGCTCGCCGAGCACGCCGCGAAGTCCGTGAAACAACTCTCCAAGGGCAACCTCCAGCGCCTCGGCCTCGGCCAGGCGCTGCTCGGCGATTTCGATATCGTGGTGCTCGACGAACCGACGCACGGACTCGATCCACTGTGGACGCAGCGCTTCCGCGACGTGGTCGCGGAGCTGCGGCGGCCCGATCGCGTGGTGGTGATCGCCTCCCACAACCTCGATGAGCTGGAATTGCTCGCCGACCGGGTCGCGATCCTGAATCACGGCCAGTTGCAGCGCGTGGTGGAACACACCGCCGCCTCCACTGGTGCCACGACGATGGCGTGGCGAATCACGTTCGAAGGCACGCCCGATGTGGCCGCTGCCCTGCCCGGTGCGAGCGAGGTTACCGGACGACCGGGCAGCTGGCGAGTCTCGGCCTCGCGCGCGAGCCTGAGCAGTGGACTGGCCGTCCTGCTCGGGGGCGGAGCCATCCTGGTGGAGTGTGCCCCCGAAGAAAGCCGGCTCGAGACCGAATTCCGCGCGGCGGTGGGACCATGACCCGCGATCGTTCGCCGTTGCGTTATATGCCCTGGCTGGCGTTCGACATCGTGAAGGTGCAGTTGGCGCTTTTTGCCGTGGTCTCGATCGGACTGCCGCTGATCATCCTCCGCCTGCAGAAGAACATGGGTTCGGCGCCGGAAGCGGCCAGCATTCAGTCCGGCACCTTTATGCTCGCGCTCACCATCACCGTGCTGATGAGCATCGGAGGCGCGATCGGTGGCGATCTTCGCGCGGGCTATTACCGGGCCTGGTTCAGCAAGCCGATGGCCCCGTGGTGGTATTACCTCCAGCGCTGGTTGATCGGCGGCGTCGCCGTGCTGCTGGCGCCGCTGATGCTGGGCGCCTCACTCGCGCTGGTGCTGCACCGCGGCACCGGGATCACCAGCGACCTGATGATCACCGTGGCGTTGGGCTATCTCCTGATCGGGTCGGCGTGCCTGCTGATCTCGAATGTTTCCGCTCGCGACTGGCTGCTGGTCTTCCTGCTCGCATTCATGCAGCAGCGACTCGCGCAGGTCATCGAGGCGAGTGCGTCCATGGGCCTTACGATGCCGGATTTCCTGGTCTGGGCCTACAAGATCCTGCCGCCTTTCCACCTGATCAATCCGATGAAGCCCGCGCTGCACGGCAACGAGTTGCTTCACGTGCTCGGCTACGGCGTCGCGATGCTGGTCGCGGCGCTGGTGATCGTGCAGGTGCGGCCGCTGGGGAGCGGCGGGCGCGCGTGAGCGCGCAACCCACCTCGGGACTTCGACGCGAGCGACTTTCCAACGGGCTGACGCTGCTCGTGCAGCGCCGTCGCTCCGCCCCCGCCGCTGCACTCGTCGCCCACGTGCGAGCCGGATTCCTCGACGAACCGGACGAGGTGCAGGGGATTTCACACGTCCTCGAGCATATGCTGTTCAAGGGCACGCCGACGCTTGGGCCAGGGGAACTTGCCCAGCGCACCAAGGCACTGGGCGGCTCGCTGAACGCCTATACCTCCTATGATCGCACCGTCTACTACGCCACCGTGCCGGCATCGAGCGCCATCGAGGCGATCGGACTGCAGGCCGATCAGGTGCGCAATCCGCTCTTCGACCCCGATGAACTTCGCCGCGAACTCGGCGTCATCATCCAGGAAGCCCGGCGGAAACTCGATACGCCATCGGCGGTCGCCGGCGAACGCCTGCACGAACTGCTCTTTCAGCAGCATCGCATCCGGCGCTGGCGCATCGGTACCGAGCCGGTGCTCGAAGGCTTCCGGCGGGAGGATCTCCAGCGTTATCACGAATCGCGTTACACCCCCGATCGCGTGATCGTCACACTGGTCGGTGATGTCGACGAAGACGAAGCCCTCGGAGCGCTGCGTGCGTCGTGGGGTGACTGGTCGCGGCCCGCTGCGACGATTGCTGTCGGACCTGCCGAGACGAGTCGTGCGGACGTCGCGGCCCTTCGCCTCTCGGGCGACGT
>JAZJZU010000016.1:6780-9996 GCA_040389605.1 Gemmatimonadota bacterium | reverse complement strand
ACCGGCAGGCCAACACTGAACGTGAGCAGATGATCGGGCCGGAAGCCGGGATCGACCTGGAGCAATTGCGAGAAACTCCGCGTGAGCAGACCGGCCCCCACGAGCAGTGTGAGCGCAATCGCAACGGTCCCGACCACGAGGGAGCGGCGCAGCGCCAAGCCGCCGCGATCCCCGGCAGATCCGCGACCTCCTTCCCGCAGGGTCTGCTGCAGCGAGGTGCGCGACACGCGCAGTGCAGGCGCGAGGCCGAAGAGGAGTCCGGTGAGCAGCGACAGCAGCAGCGTGAAGCCCAGCACGCGAGCGTCGAGCCCGATCGCCGTGGCCGGGGGCAGGTTGCTCTCATTGAGGGAGAGCAGCGCGGGCACACTCCACAGCGCGATCAGGACGCCCAGCACGCCGCCGAGCAGTGAGAGGAGCAGGCTCTCGGTCAGCAGCTGCCCGAGGAGATCCCGCGGGGAGGCCCCGAGCGCCACCCGCACCGCAATCTCGCGTGACCGCGAGGCCGCACGAGCCAGCTGCAGGTTGGCGACGTTGGCGCACGCAATCAGCAGTACCATCCCGACGGCACCGAGCAGGAGGAACATCGCGCGCCGCATTCCCGGCGAGACGACCTGATCACTGAGCGGCGAGAGGGAGATGTCCCAGTCCTCCGGGAACACACCAGGGTGGTCGCGCATGATGCGTTTCGCCACACCGTGCATCTCGGCCCGGGCGGTCGGGAGCGCCACGCCGTCCTTCAGGCGCGCGGTGAGCGAGAGGAATTCGTTCCCGAAGGGTCCGGCGAGCTGGGCTGGCGTGAAGGCGAGCGGTGCCCAGAGATCGATATTGCGGTTGAGTGTCGACGTGAAACTCGCCGGCATCACCCCGACGACTTCATAACTCTCGCCGTTGAGCAGGATCCGTCGCCCGAGAATCGTGCGGTCGGCACCAAACGCCGTGCGCCAGAACCGGTCACTCAGCACGACCGCGTGGTCGTTTCCTGGCGTCGCTTCATCGGCTCGCAGCACGCGGCCGAGCGCAGGGGCCACACCGAACGTGGTGAAGTACTCGCCGGTCACCTGCTGGCCGGCCAGTCGGGCTGGATCGCCCTGCCCCGTGAGCGTCGGTCCCCAGAAGGAGGCGACCGCGACGCTGCTGAAGACCTGCTTCTGCTTCTCGTACTCGACAAACCCCGCAATCGAGACCGAGGCCTTGAGTCCCTTGAGCGAGGGATAGTAGTGGTTCAGCACCACCAGCTGATCGGGTTGTGCGAATGGCAACGGCCGCAGCACCACCGCGTTGATGACCGAAAAGATCGCGGTATTCGCGCCGATTCCCAGCCCGAGGGTGAGGATCGCGACCAGGGCAAACCCGGGGCTTCGCCGCAGCGTGCGGAAGGCATAGCGCAAATTATTCTGCAGCGAAACCATCGGGTGCCTCCGGGAATCAGACCGCCGTGACGGCGAGCGACTGGTCTTCGACCACACGCCCGTCGAAGAGGTGGATCGAGCGATCGGCGTGCTTCTCATAGCGTGCGTCGTGGGTCACCATACAGATCGTCGCGCCACCGCGGTGCAGTTCCTGGAGCAGCTGCATCACGGATTCACCATTCGTGGAGTCGAGGTTGCCGGTCGGCTCGTCGGCCAGCAGAATAAGCGGCTCACCCGCGACGGCTCGCGCGACCGCGACTCGCTGCTGCTGGCCGCCCGAAAGCTGGGCCGGATAGTGCTTCATCCGGTGGCTCATCCCGACCTTTTCGAGCGCCGACATCACGCGCTGCTTGCGATCGGCCGGCGCCATCCCGCGGTAGGTGAGCGGCAACTCCACGTTCTCGTAGACCGTGAGATCACCAATCAGGTTGAAGGCCTGGAAGATGAATCCGATCTCGCGGTTGCGGATCCGGGCGCGATCGGCCGGGGAGAGCTGCGCCACCGGCTTCTCGTCGAGCCAGTACTCGCCGCCCGTCGGCGTGTCGAGCAGGCCGAGCAGCGACAGCAGCGTTGTCTTGCCGCAGCCGGAAGGGCCCGAGATCGCGACATACTCGCCGCGCTGAATCTCGAGGTGAACCTCCGAGAGCGCGTGGGTCTCGACCTCGTCGGTGTAGAAAACCTTCTTGATGCCTTCGAGGCGGATGAGGGACTGGCCTGGGATGGTCACGGCAGCTCCGGGTAAGGGCAGGAAAGGGTGCAACGGCTCGGCACCGGCCGAGCCCAGGTCACTTCACGCGCACGCGGTCAACGCCGTCGAACCGCGACATATCAGACAGAATGACCACATCGCCCGGCTTGAGCCCGCGAATGATCTCCACGGCATTGGCCGATGTCCGGCCAAGCGTGACTTGAACACGCTCGGCCTCGCGGCCATCGGCCGAGAGCCGGAACAGTCCCACGGTACTGTTGGCCTGCCCGAAGGTCGGACGGCCAACGTGCATCACCTTCCCGAGGCGCTCCAGCTCGATGGTGCCGTCGACACTGAGATCCGGCCGGGCCCCCTTGGGGAGCGAATCGGTCAATGCGACGTCGACGGACACGGTACCGCCAGTCGACGACGGATCAATCCGTGAGATGTGTCCCCGCACCAAACCGTTGCGAGTGTCGATGACAGTGGGCTGCCCGAGGGCGACATCGCGCGCCTGGTTCTCCTGGACCCGCAACACGGCCTTCAGCTTCTCTGGCTGCACCACCTTGGCGATCATCGTGCCGCTCGTGGCAAACTGGCCCACCTCGAGCGGCAGCTCCTGGAGCACTCCGTCCGCCCCGGCGCGGACGGTCATCGCCCCGGCAAGCGAGCGCTGGAAGGCGACCACGGCCTTCAACCGCTCGACCTGCTCTTCCTGGACCTTCAGTTGCTGCGGAATGTTCTCGGTGTAGATCTTCAGTCGCTGCTGCTCAATCTCGAGACGCGTGGTCATCTCGGTGGCGAGTTCCTGCGCCTTCGCGCCCTCGAACTCCGATACCAGCTTCTGATCCCGCATCGTCGCACTCGCCTTCGCGAGCCGGACGGCGTCGAGATACTGCGACCGCATCTGCGCCACCACGCCGGCCTGCGTGAGGCGCTGGGTCTCGAGCTGGGTCTTGAGCGAAACCAGCGTGGCCTGCGCATCGGTCAACTGACGCTCGGCCTGCAGCAGCTGGATTTCCACGTCGGGATTGCTGAGTTCCATCAGGATGGTCTGTGCGGTGACGCGCTCGCCAGGCTGTACCAGCTTCTTCTCGACGCGCCCTGGGGCCACCGCCG
>JAZJZU010000016.1:0-6770 GCA_040389605.1 Gemmatimonadota bacterium | reverse complement strand
CAGCGGATCTGTTCCGGCACGAGGCTGCCGGGCGCGCGGACCTCGCGAACCATCGGCCCGGTCACCACGGAATCGAGCGAAAGGGTCGGTCGTTCCACCGTCGGCGCAGC
The DNA here is from genome assembly GCA_040389605.1 of Gemmatimonadota bacterium. Taxonomy (GTDB): domain Bacteria; phylum Gemmatimonadota; class Gemmatimonadetes; order Gemmatimonadales; family GWC2-71-9; genus Palsa-1233. Next base: position 6,660 of record JAZJZU010000016.1, on the reverse strand, counting down.
TGGCTTGAGCCGGCTGATTGCGATCGTGGCGAGCACCAGTGCCACGACCCCGATTCCGATCAGCACCGGCCGACGACGATTGGGCTGCTTTTCCCGGACTACATCCACGGATGATCCTACCAGTCAGAGATGACGGGAGCGTTCCCTCATCGCCACAAAGGGAAGAACCGTGCCGGGGCTTGACCGCACGGGAGATTTATAAGTGATTGTGATGACTGATGTTACGGTGTAGCCAAAGACGTGGCAGTGCTGCAAGTGTCCGCTTTCGGGATTCTGCGTCCCGCAGCCGGTGAGCCAGGCTCAGCTGCCTTCCTGGGCCTCTCGGCGCTCCACGGTCGAGACACCCTTCACTTTCCGGATCGCCTTGAGGACCTTCGCGAGGTGGGGGAGGTTATCGACCTCCACGAGAATCGAACCGAACGCGGTCCCGTCCTTGGAGTTGATCTCGGCGCCCCGGATGTTGGTGCCGGTTTGCGAGATCTGCTGCATGATGTCGGCGTAGAGGCCCCGACGGTCCTCGCCGTTGATCAGCAGCCGGACGGCGTAGGTCTCCCCGCCCTGCTCCTGCCAGTCGATCTCGACCCGCCGCCCCTGATCGTGCAGCGTGAGCAGGTTGGGACAGTCGGCACGGTGGATCGAGATCCCGCGCCCCTGCGTCACGAATCCGACCACGGTATCGCCCGGGACCGGCTGGCAGCACTGCGCATAGCGTACGAGCAGGCCATCGACACCCTGAATCTTGATGCCCCGGCCCAGTCGGATCCGGTCGATCACGCGACCGAAGACGGTGGGTGGCTTCTCCTGCAAGGCGTCGGGGGCGAGGTCGGGGAAGAGCGCCTTCATCACCTGACCCGGGGCCAGGTCGCCGCGTCCCAGCGAGACCTCGAGCGCCTCGCCATCGAGCAGGTTGAGCGTGAGCGCCGCGGCCTGCATCGCTTCCGGTGAAGGAGTGGTCAGCCGGCGGCGCTTGAGCTCCCGCGCGAGGATCTCGCGCCCCAGTTGCAGCGAGACCGACTCCTCCTCCTGACGAATCCACTGCTTGATCTTGGCGCGCGCCCGCCCGGTGCGGACGTGGCTCAGCCAGTCGCGACTCGGCTTCGCGTGCGGCGAGGTGAGCACCTCCACCGTGTCGCCATTCTTCAGCTCCCGGTGAAGCGGCGCGATGCGGCCGTTCACCTTCGCGCCCGAGGTGTGCAACCCGACGTCGGTATGGACGTGGAACGCGAAATCGATGGCGGTGGCGCCCTTGGGGAGCTGCTTCACGTCGCCCTGCGGCGTGAAGATGAAGATCTCGTCGTGATAGAGGTCGACCTTGAGGAACTCGAGGAAGTCCTCGGGTGAGGCGCTCTCCTGCTGCAACTCCAGCAGCTGCCGGAACCAGCCCAGCTGGCGGCCCACGTCGTCTTCGCCGTCGTCCACGGTCTTGTAGAGCCAGTGCGCCGCGATGCCGTATTCGGCGGTGCGATGCATCTCCTGCGTCCGGATCTGGATTTCGAACAGCTGGCCGCCGGGCCCGAAGATCGTGGTGTGCAGCGATTGATAGCCGTTGGACTTCGGGCTCGCGATGTAGTCCTTGATCCGCTCCTGCACCGGTGTCCAGACGTGGTGAATCACGCCGAGCACGTGGTAGCACTCTGGCACCGTGCGGACGATCACGCGCATCGCCATCAAGTCGTAGATCTCGTCGAACGGCTTGTTGCGCTTGCGCATCTTCTGGTAGATGGACCACAAGTGCTTGGGCCGACCGCTCACATCAAACCACTCGATGCCGGCGCGCTTCAGCTCCTGTTCCAGCGGGCCCCGCATCCGCTCAATCATCCGCTCGCGCGCTGCCCGCTTGTCGGCGACCTGGGTCGCGAGCGCCTGGTATTCCTCGCTCTCAAGAAACTTGAACGCGAGGTCTTCCAGCTCGGCCTTGACGTTCGCCATACCGAACCGGTGGGCGAGCGGTGCGTAGATCTCCCGCGTCTCGGTCGCGATCCGCTGGCGCCGCTCGGGCGAGAGGTGCTCCAGCGTGCGCATATTGTGCAGTCGATCGGCGAGCTTGATGATGATGACGCGTGCGTCCTTGGCGACCGAGAGCAGCAGCTTGCGGTAGTTCTCCGACTGCTCTTCCACCGACGAGCGGAATGACAGGTGCGAAATCTTCGTGAGCCCCTCCACGAGCCCGGCCACTTCGGCGCCGAATTCGCGCGCAATGTCATCGGTGGTGAGGTCGGAGTCTTCGACGACGTCGTGGAGGAGGGCGGCACAGATGGAGGTGGTGTCGACCAGGAACCCGGCCAGAATGGATGCAACGGCAATCGAATGTTCGACGAAGTCTTCGCCGCTCATTCGTTTCTGGCCGCGATGCGCCGCCGCCGAGTAGCGCAGGGCCCGGTCGATCAAGGCGATGTCGAGCCGCTCGGCGTGCTTCTCCAGCACCAGGAAGAAGCCCGGTGAAAGGTCGGCCAGCGAGTTCGACACGGCTCCTGAAGTCACAACAACCCCGCGGTCGCGAACGAGATAAAACGGTCACCGGCGACGATCACGTGATCGTAGACCGGGAGGTCGAGCAGTTGTCCCGCCGCCACCAGCTGACGGGTCACTGCACGATCCTCGGCCGACGGGGTCGGGTCCCCGCTCGGATGGTTATGCACCAGAATGATACCGGCGGCCGCCTCGGCAATGGCGGCGCGGAACACTTCCCGAGGGTGCACCAGCGAACTGTCGAGCAGGCCGCGGGTCACCAGCACGTCGCGCAGCACCCGGGAACGGGTGTCCAGGGCAAGCAGGTGGAACTCCTCCACCTCGAGGTCCCGGAGCCGGTGTGCCACCAGCCGGGCCACGTCGGCCGGCTCGGCAATGCGCTCCAGCGCTGGCCGCCCCTCCTGGGCCAGCCGGGTGGCGATTTCAAAGGCGGCCAGCAAGCGGGCCGCCTTCGCTGGTCCTACCCCGGGAGTTCGTTGCAGCTCTGCTGCGGGCCGGGCCGCAAGCCGCCGCAGGGTGCCGTGGGCGGGCGCGAGCAGACGCGCGGCCACCGCCAGGGCATCCTCCCGTGCGTCGCCGGTCCCTAGCAGGATGGCGAGAAGTTCCTGCGGCGTCAACGATGAGGGGCCGAGTCGCCAGAGGCGCTCGCGGGGGCGGTCGGGCTCAGGGATGGGGGGAATCACCACCGAAGGGTGACGGCTCCCGGGGACGAAAGCGGGCCCGGCACCCTCAGGGGGGTACCGGGCTACGCGTTCGATGCACGGGCGACGATGTGCCGCTGTGAGCCTAGGCCCCCGCCCCGTGACACTTCTTGTACTTCTTGCCGCTGCCGCACGGGCACGGGTCGTTGCGGCCCACCTCGGCTACCACGGGACCACCTTGCCCGAGCGCTCCCATCCCCGTCGAGACACGCGGGGCCGCGACAGCCGGCGCCCGCGTGGCCGCGCCGGAGAAGAGGTCGTCAGCCGATGGTTCGTGCGGCCCGCTCTCGATCACCGGGGTTGGCGGCGGCGGTGGCGGTGGACCATCCGCGCTCACCTGGATCTTGAGATAGCGCTCCGCAAACGTGCTCTGAATGTCGCGCAGGAGATCCTCGAACATCTCGAAGGCCTCCTTCTTGTATTCCACGAGCGGATCCCGCTGGCCGTACGCGCGATACTGAATGGCGTTGCGCAGCTGGTCCAGATCGTAAAGATGGTCCTTCCACTTCTCGTCGAGCACGCCGAGCATCACCTGCGAAAGCACCTGCAGGTCCACATCCGGAATCCCGATCTGTTGCCCAAACTTCTTGAGGTAGGTCACCTTCCGCTCGAACGTCGCCTCGCCTTCGACTCGCGCGGCGTCGGCCACGGCATCGAGCGTGGGCGTGGCCTCGGCGTCGAGCACTGCCGCGGGTCCGACCAGGTACTGCATCAGAAGCGCCGCGTGGAGCCCCTGGCGGTCATAGTCCTCGGCGCGCTCGACATCCACCAGGTAGGTGCGGGCGGTCCGATCGAGGGCGGCGCGAATCATCTTGATCGCCTCCGCCTTCAGCTCCTCGCCACGCTCCAGCGCGAACAGGCGAGTGGAGTAGATCACCTCGCGCTGCTGGTTCATCACGTCGTCGTATTCGAGCAGCCGCTTCCGGGCCTCAAAGTTCTGCAGCTCCACGCGCTTCTGTGCCGACTCGATGGCCCGGGAAATCAGGCTGCCGGTGATCACCTCGCCTTCCTCGGCCCCGCCCTTGTCCATCATCCGCGCAATGCGATCCGAGCCAAACAGCCGCATCAGGTCGTCTTCGAGCGACAGGAAGAAGAGCGAGACACCCGGGTCACCCTGACGTCCAGAGCGGCCACGGAGCTGGCGGTCGATCCGTCGGGACTCGTGGCGCTCCGTGCCGATGATGTGCAGGCCTGCGTCGTCGTTCGTGAGATCGAGCGAAGGATCAAGCTTGATGTCGGTGCCGCGGCCGGCCATGTTCGTCGCGATCGTGATGCCACCCTTCTCACCCGCCTTGGCCACGATCTCGGCCTCGCGCTGGTGGTACTTCGCGTTGAGCACCTCGTGCGGCAGGCCACGGCGCTTGAGCTGGCGCGACAGGGTCTCCGACACATCCACCGTGGTGGTACCGATCAGCACCGGCCAGCCCTCGGCGTGGATCCGCTCGACTTCGTCGGCAACCGCGTTGTACTTCTCGCGACGCGTCTTGTAGATCTGGTCGACCTTGTCGAGGCGGCGAATGGGCCGGTTGGTCGGAATCACCGCAACCTCGAGCCCGTAGATCGAGTAGAACTCGTTCTCTTCGGTCTCGGCCGTGCCGGTCATACCCGAAAGCTTCTCGTACATCCGGAAGTAGTTCTGGATCGTGATGGTTGCGAGAGTCTGCGTCTCGCCCTTGACCTGCACCCCCTCCTTCGCCTCGACGGCCTGGTGCAACCCATCCGACCAGCGGCGCCCGTGCATGATGCGCCCGGTGAACTCATCAACGATCAGGACCTGGCCTTCCTGGACGATGTAGTCGACCTCGCGCTCATAGAGCGCGTGCGCCTGCAGCAGCTTGTGGATGATGTGCAGCTGCTCGCTCTTGGCGGCGTAATCGGCCTCGATCTGGCGCCGCTTCTCGGCCTTCTGCTCGATGTCGAGGTCTTCGTCGTGTTCGACGGCGTGGATTTCCTGAGAAATATCCGGCACGAGGAAGAGCTGCGGATCGTGCGGCGACAGGGCCTCGGCCCCGCGATCGGTGAGATGCACCGAGTGGCCCTTCTCATCGAGCACGAAGAAGAGCGATTCCTCGATCGAGCGCATATGCTGCTGCTTCACCGGCAGCTTGCGGTCGGCGATGTAGTCCAGCTCGGTGCGCTGCACCAGCTGCTTGACGCCCGTCTCGTTCAGGAGCTTCTGCAGCTTCTTGTTCTTCGGGCCGCCCAGCTGGGCCTGGTAGAGCTTCATCCCCGCTTCGGCCTTGGTCTTGTCGTCGAGCAGGAGCTGTTCGCCTTCCGACGCCAGCACGCTCACGACCTCGTTCTGCCGGCGGACGAGATCGGCAATCTTGGGGTTGTAGCCGCGGTAGTGGGTGCTGTCTTCGTCGCCCACCGGACCGGAGATGATCAGCGGCGTGCGGGCTTCGTCAATGAGGATCGAGTCGACTTCGTCGATGATGGCATAGACGTGTTCCCGCTGGACGCGCTGGTCGAGGGAGAACACCATATTGTCGCGCAGGTAGTCGAAGCCGAATTCGTTGTTCGTACCGTACGTGATATCGGCGCCATAGGCCGCGCGTCGATCGGGCGACGACGGCTCGGTGTCGTCGAGGCACGCCACCGTGAGGCCGAGGTAATTGAACAGGTGCCCCATCCACTGCGAGTCGCGGCGGGCGAGGTAGTTGTTCACGGTCACGAGGTGTGAGCCGCGGCCGGGAAGGGCGTTGAGGTACAGCGGCAGGGTCGCGACCAGCGTCTTCCCTTCACCGGTGGCCATTTCGGCGATCCGGCCCCGGTGCAGGTTGATCCCGCCAATCAGCTGCACGTCGTACGGCACCATATTCCAGACCACGGGCTGGCCGGTCACCTGGACGGTGGTCCCCACGAGGCGGCGGCAGGCTTCCCGCACCGTGGCGAAGGCCTCGGGCAGCAACGCATCCAGGGTGTCGGCCAGCGCATTCCGGTAGGCGTTCTCGGCACCCTGCAGCTGAACGTCAATGGCGTCGCGTTCCGTCGGGTCGGCACAGTCGTGCTTGGCGGCACGGAGCCGCTCCACCTCCGACTTGAGGCCGTCGGTCGCCTCGGCAAGGCGCGCGCGAAAGCGGGCGGTCTGCGCCTGCAGCTCCGCCTCGTCGAGTGTGGCCAGTCGCGCCTCTTCGCCGTGAATCTGCGCAATGAGGGGCGCCAGCTTCTTCACTTCGCGGGCCTGTCGCGACCCGAATACCGACTCCACCAACTGCTTGATCATCCCGCTTCGCTCCGGTAAAGCTGTAACCCTGAAATATAGTCGCCCACCCGTTCCGGGACCCATCCGACCAGCGAGCGGCCAGCCGCCACGCGGGCCCGCACCTCGCTGCTCGAAAGCTCCAGGCGTGGGCCCGCAACGACGAAATCGAAGCCGTCGGGCACCGGCTCGGCGCCCCGGGCATAGACAGCGATGCGCGCGAGGGAGCGGATCCGTTCGGGCTCCCGCCAGCCGGCGAACCCCCGGGCAGCATCCGCGCCGAGGAGC
>JAZJZU010000015.1:0-20448 GCA_040389605.1 Gemmatimonadota bacterium | reverse complement strand
GCCCACGAGCAACGCCCGCAAGAAGCGTGGAAGGCATCAGTCGTGACGGTGATCCGCGCCGCGCGAGGCGCGGCGCGAGCCGGAAAGTGCCCGGGGGGCGTCACGCACCCGGGAGATCAGCGCCGCGCGAGGCGCGGCGCCAGCTATTGAGGGCGCGCACCTCGGTGACATTGACAGGCTCCTGACAGACGCGCTCTCGCGGAGCGCCGCGTGCAAGGCAACTCTTCCGGATGCTACGATCCCTCGCCGGTGCGCTCCTGGCCCTCGGATGCGCCTCGAACCCGACCAATCCGTCGCCGCCGCCCCCGACAGGCCCGGTAAAGCTGCTCTTTCTGGGCAACTCCCTGACGTACACCTGGGACGTACCCGCGCTGGTCGCCCAGATGGCCGACGCAGCCGGGCGCCACGATCTCACGGTCAAATCGGTCACGTACGACAGCTATGCGCTCGAAGACCACTGGTCGTATGGGATCGGGCGGGGAGAACTCGAGTCCGGCAACTATGACTTCGTGATCCTGCAGCAGGGTCCGTCGACGCTGGCCTCCAGCGGCGTGCAGCTCACGCAGTGGGCGAGGACCTGGTCGGATGATGCGCGGGCACACGGCACCAGACCTGGGCTCTATGTGGTCTGGCCACCGTCAGGCGGAGATCTCGATGCGGGGATCGCGAACTACGAGGCCGCAGCTCGCGCCGCGAATGCTGCGCTCTATCCCGCGGGTGAGGCGTGGCGCGAGGCGTGGAAGCTCGATCCGACGATGCCGTTGTACGGTCCCGACCAGTTCCATCCCGGCCAACACGGCGCGTGGCTCGCCGCGCTCGTCATCGTCTCCGTGGTACTCGACCGTCCGGTTACCGACTTCCCCAATACGTTCCCGGCGCAGATCACTCCGAGTCAGGAATCGCAACTGCGCGAAGCGGCACGACTAGCCATTGCGCGCTACGGTCACCGCTGAGCGCTAGCCCTGCTTGATCATTTCCCGCGCGGCATCCACGGCTTCGCGGGTCCCCACCAGCACCAAGGTATCGTCGACCTCGAGGCGCTCCGTCTTGCTCGGCGCGGGAATACCAGTTCCGCCCCGGGTAATCGCCAGAACGGTGGCCCCGGTGCGCGCGCGCAGCCCGAGCTCTGCCAGCGATTTCCCCACTCCAAATTGGCCTGCCTCGACCCGGAACGGTGTGGGCATCCCGAGGCCAGGGAGCATATGCGTCGCGGTCGCAAAGCGGTCGGCGCTCCCTTCGAGAGTTGGAATTTGCATCTCCACGGTGGCGTGCTCGGGCGGAAGCGTCGACCGCACCGCGGCAATCAGCACCTCGCTTCCTGCGCGCACGTGACCGTCGAGATTGCGTGCCGCCCGCCATGCGGCAAGCCCGAGGAAGGCGAGAACCGCGACCAGCACTGCGGCACCGCGAAATGGCGGGAGAAAGGGGCCCGTGATCGCGAGCACTGGCAATCCGGCCAGCAGGAGAATCCCGATTTCCAGTCCCATCAGCAGTGCGCCACGAGGCGCCGCGGCGCGATCCATCCCTTCACCCCGCGGCAAGGCCGCACCGGCCAACAGCACCGCAAGGCGACGACCCGCCCGGGCCATCCCGAGCAGGAAAGGCGCCGCAAGGATCAATGCGGCCCCCCCGAGGACGATGCTGTTCGCGGCCGCGCCGAGCTCGAGCTTGAGGGCGACCCAGCCGAGCAACTGTGGGGCCATCACCGATGTGGCGATGATGATGATCGTCACCATCGCGGCGTCAACGAAGAGCCAGCGCACCAGCTTTCCCACGCGCTGGCCGTGGGATTCCTCGCGCGCCGAGGCCCTGATCGCCTCGATCCAGGAGCCATAGAGCGTCGCGTAGGTCTGCAGCGGCTTGGGAAGCTTGCGGTCGACAAACGACACGATGCCTGGTGAGGCGCTCACGAGCCAGGGCGTCGAGAGCGTCGTGATGGCAGAGACGGCGACCGCCACAGGGTAGAGGAATGGGCGGATGGCACCCGTCACGAGCCCGAGCGACGCGATGATGAACGAGAACTCGCCGATCTGCGCCATACTCAGCCCGGCCTGCACCGACGTGCCGGTCCCCTGCCCCGCGAGGAAGGCCCCCAGCGAAACCGAGAGGAGCTTTCCAATGATCACGACCAGGCTCAGCACGACCACGGCGACCCAGTGTTCCATCACGAGCTTCGGATCGATCAGCATCCCGACCGCCACGAAGAACACCGCGGCGAAGATGTCGCGCACCGGAGCCACGAGCCGGGCCACCTGCTCACCCTTGCCGGATTCACTGATCATCGAGCCCGCGACGAAGGCGCCGAGCGCTACCGAGTAACCCAGGGCACGAGCGAGGAGCGCAAACGCGAAGCAGAGACCGATGCTCGCTACCAGAATGGTCTCGGGCCGCATCTTCCTGATCAGCCGGCGCATTCCGCGGGGAATGAGCACCAGCCCGATCGTCAGCCAACCCAGGAGCAGCGCCACCAGTCGTGCGAGCGTGCCCAGGAGCGGCGTGGTATTGCTGGCGCCGGTGGGGCCGAGGGTGGCCAGGCTCGCGAGCAGGAGCACGGCCACGAGGTCTTCGACGATCAGCACGCCAAACACGAGGTCGCGCAGTCGTCGGCCGACACCGCGTTCGTCGAATGTCTTCGCGATGATGGTGGTGCTGGAGATCGCGACCATCGCACCGGTAAACAGCGCCTCGCGTCCGCTCCAGCCCAGCAGGCGCGCCGCGCCGATGCCGAGCCACGCCATCAGGGAGACGTCGATGATCGCCGTGATCGCGACCGGCCCGCCCACGCGCAACAACCGGCGGATCGAGAATTCCAGACCGATGCCGAAGAGCAGCAGGATCACGCCGAGTTCGGCGAGGGTCTCGATTGTGGCCTGATCCGCCACGAGCGGAACGGAGACGTGCGGACCAATCAGCAATCCCGCGAGCAGGTAGCCCAGGATCACGGGTTGCTTCAGCCACTGACAGACAATCGTGGTGAAGGCGGCGGTGCAGAGCACCACCGCGAAGGTGGTGAGAAAGGCGGGTGTGCCTTCGTGCACGACCAGTTACCCCGGAGCCGCGGTCGGGGGGGCGACCACGATCGGGCGCCAGGCAATGGCCTCCCACGCCGCATCGAGCGTCGCCAGTGCGTGTGGGTGCGACGCGGTCCACTCGCGGCTCGCAACCTTCTCCGCGGCAAATGAGACCAGTGTCAGCCAGACCGACGTCCACAGCTCCACGACACCCGCTCGCACACTGCCCTCCTGCTTCCCGAGGGCGATCAGGTGTTCCAGTCCCTGCCGAAGCTCGGCGGCCGCCATACGCGATGGTTCGTCGAGTTCCTGCGTGAGTCGCCAGACGAGCAGCATCCGCACGCGCGCCGGCTCGACCTCGGCCTGCTCAAGCCAGTGCCGACCCACGGCGCCGAGTCGTTCGCCCACCGTACGCCCCTTGCCCTGGCCTGCCTCGCGCACCACCACGGCGCCCCAGCGCTGGGTGTCCTGATAGGCGGCGTTCAGCAGTGCCTGCTTGCTCGGGAAATGCCGATAGATCGTCCCCTCCGCCACGCCAGCTCGCTTCGCGAGAATCGGCGTGGTGGTGGCGAAGTAGCCAGCGGTGGTGAACAGCTCCCGGGCGGCCTCGAGCAGGCGATCGCGGGTGGTCAGGGCAGCGTCAGCCATCAACCCTCACGGACGGGTGGGGCCACCTCGAGGGGTGGTTTATCTTCGGGCCGTGGCACGACCGACTCGAAACCGGGGAACTCAATGAAGATGCTCGTTCTCGGCGCTGGCTTGCAGGGCTGCGCCTGTGCCTTCGATCTCCTGCACGATCCCGAAGTCACCCAGGTGACTCTGGCCGACCTCGAACCGCAGCGGATGGCGCGCTTCCTGACCGCCCTGAACGACCCGCGCCTCACGCCCATTACGCTCGATGTCACCGACCATCAGGCCGTCCGGGAGGCGATGTCCGGGCACGATGCCGTGATGAGCGCGATTCCATATTACTTCAACGGCCCGATGGCGGCACTCGCCGTGGAGTGCGGCTGCCACTTTGCCGACCTCGGCGGCAACACCGAGATCGTGATGGAGCAGAAGAAGCTCGAAGAGGAGGCCCACGCCAAGGGGCTCTCCATTATGCCGGACTGCGGCCTCGCGCCCGGAATGGTCAATATTCTCGCCGCCGAAGGGATTCGCCGCCTCGACCAGGCCGACCGGGTCCGGATCTATGTCGGTGGCCTGCCGCAGCACCCCGAGCCGCCACTCAACTACCAGATCGTCTACTCGCTCGAAGGGGCGCTCGACTACTACACCACGCCATCCTGGGTACTGCGCGACTCCAAGAAGGTCACCGTCGAGGCCCTTACCGAGCTCGAGCCGGTGAAGTTCCCGGAGCCACTCGGAACGCTCGAGGCCTTCCACACCGCCGGCGGACTTTCCACGATGGCCTTCACCTTCGAGGGGAAGGTCCGGGAGATGGAATACAAGACCCTCCGCTACCCCGGTCACGCCGCGCTGATGAAGGCAATCCGCGAACTGGGACTGCTCAGCCTCACGCCGGTCACGGTGAAGGGGAAGTCAATCGTTCCGCGCGATGCCTTCATCGCCTGCGTGAGCCCGAAACTCACCAAGCCCGAAGGCCGCGATCTCGTGGCGTTGCGCGTGATCGTCAGCGGCACCAAGGACGGCGCCCCGAAGACCACCACCTTCGACCTGGTCGATCGTTTCGACGAAGTCCACCACGTCTCGGCGATGATGCGCACCACGGGATATTCGCTGTCGATCACCGGCTTGACGCAGGCTCGCCGCCAGGTCATTCGATTCGGTGTGACCACGCCGGACGAAGGAATGCCCTTCGATCGCTACGTCAGCGGGCTGAAGGCGCGGGGAATCTTGATTCGGGAGAGCTAGCACATCGTCGATCGTCCATCGATGATCGTCGATCGATGGGCCAAGCGACCGAGGATGATCGATGGACCATCGAAGGCCGTCGTTACCAGCTCCACCCACTGCTGACATACCAGTGGGTCACGCCCGCACCGCGGGCAGCCGTGACCAGCAGCTGGGCCGAGCGGAGGACGCGGATGGCCACGCCACCGCCGCCGCCCACGGACCACGGCTGCAGTACGTTCACCAGAGCGTCGCTGGGGAGTCGATATCCGGGGTTGGGGTCGACAAGCGGATTACCACGTTCGCTATACGGCTTCACGGCATCCACGAAGGCGACCGCCGTGATCGCGCCGATTTCTCCCACGTTGAGGATGTCGTGACGAATCTCCGCACTTGCGAGATAACCGCCGCGACCTGAAATCTCGCCGATGCCGAGGCCGCGATGCGACTCGGGACCGCCGAAGATCGTGATCGGGCGCTCCCAGCCCGGGATCTCGTTCCGAATTCCGATCGCATCGGTCTTTGAGACTCCCTGTGCGGCAACTCGTGCAGTAAGGCGTGTTCCGCGACGGGGTGAGAACCAGCCACGCGCGATTCCGTAGGCCCCGTGATACCCTTGCTCGCCTCCGCCACTTCCCGCGAAGAAGCCCGCCTCGATCAGCGCACCCGATTGGGTGTCGAACTCCCGATTGCGCAGGTCGAGCACCAGTGCCGCGCGACCATTCACATCGGTCTGTGAGATGCTGAGATCAGACGCCGAGGAACAAAGCATTTCGATGGGACAAGACGGTGAGGCGAATGGTGTAGCGGGATAGCGGCTGTAGAGCGACGCGTCGCCTTCCACCCGCTGATGATCCACCGCACCGCGCACCGCCAGCTGCAGCGGCCCCTTGAGCCGGCGTGTGACGTCGACCCAGCCCTCCGAGCGCGTCCGCGCCGTGCCAGCATCGGGGATGCCGAAGTTGGGCTGCTTGCCAACCGACGCATGCGCCGCGAGGCGCCAGCCATCGGCCAGCATCGGCATATCGACCCGTCCGCGCAGCATCCAGGCGTCCTTGGTGGAGTAGCCACCTTCGAACGCCACGGCATCGCGCAACGACACGCGATCGCCATACTCGCCCTGCCGGAACACCAGCACCCGCGCAATCCCCATCAGCCCATCGTTGGGCGACACCGTGAAATAGGGGAAGTACGAGGTGCGCCACGGCACGCCGGGCTCGGGGGCCGCGGTCGTGGAATCCTGCGCCGTCAGCGGCAGCGCAACGAGTACGAGCAGCAGCAACGAAGCGGTGCGCCGCATCACGAGAACAGCGTCGCGCAGTCTTCGAGTCGTGCGCCTTGTGCGTCACACACGGCAAACTTTGAGGACGTCATCGCGGCTGCACCATATTCACCTTTCTTATTGACGGCATAGAACTGCAGCTGGTATTTCGGGCGACCCTTCGGATCGATGAGCCGCGGTGGTGTCGCGGCCATCACTCGCTTGAGCGTTGCCAGCGCCGCGTCCTTCGGATGCATTCCCTGCCGCATATGCTCCACAGTCAGGAATCCGCCACAGACCAGGATGTTGAGCTCCCCGAGACCGGTGGAGCCGGAGGCACCGACATCGTTGTCGGTATACTGACCCGCACCAATGATGGGAGAGTCACCTACCCGACCCGGAATCTTCCAGGAGAGCCCGCTCGTGGTGGTCATCGAGGAGATGTCGCCATTGGGCGCCACCACATCCATGTTGATCGTGCCGGTGGTGTGCGCCATCTTCGCGCCCGGCTGCTGATCGAGCCAGTTGTCATCGGGGCCACGATTGGCGCGCCAGTGGAGCCACGCCTCGCGCGACGCAGGCGTGAGCAGGTCTTCGATGGGGTAGCCATAGGATTGCGCGAACCGCTGCGCATCCTTGCCCACGAGCATGATGTGGGTGGTGTATTTCAGGATGAGCCGGGCGATCTCGCTCGGCGTCTTGATGCCCTCAAGCGCTGCCACCGCCCCCGCGCTGCGCGTGGGGCCGTGCATACAGGCCGCATCGAGCTGGACGATCCCCTCTTCGTTGGGCAGCCCGCCGTAGCCCACCGACTGATCGGTGGGGTCCAGCTCCTGGATCTTGACCCCCTCGACCGCCGCATCGAGGGTGTCGCCACCCTTCATCACCAGATCCACCGCGCGGGCCACGCCGCGGAGGCCGTTGGCGCTGGCGATCGCCACCGGGGCGGCAATACTGCGACGCCCCATCCGCGTGACCGGGGCGGCCAAGGCCCCGGCGGGCGCGAGGGAGGCCCCCGCGACGGCAGCGCCGGCGGCGCCCAGGAAGGTTCGGCGGGAAACGCTGGAATCCGTCACGACCTGCTCCAGGAGTTGGTGGAAGACAAATAATACGCAATTCAAGATGACAGAGGCGGGGCACGAGGACAGATTTCCTCCCAATGACCACTCCTCGCCGTGCCCGCCTCGACCCAGCGATCTTCAACCTGCCGGTCGAGAAGATGCGGGCTGGGTACTACTCCGACAAATATTTCCTTCGCGCCCGTGACATCCTCCGGGCCGACCACGCCTCGCCACACGTGACGCTGCAGGTCTTCGGCAAGGCCGATGCACTGCTCGGCGGCATCGATGAGGCGATTGCGATCCTCAAGCTCTGCAGCGATGACTACGACGCCCTCACGGTGCGCGCGCTCTACGATGGCGACACCATCTCGCCGTGGGAAGTGGTGCTCGAGATCGAGGGACCTTACGATCACTTTGCCCATCTGGAAACGCTTTACCTCGGCGTGCTCGCACGGCGGACGCGGGTCGGGACCAACACCCGGCGCGTGGTGGACGCGGCTCGGCCCAAGGACATCATGTTCTTCCCGGCGCGCCACGATCACTGGCTGGTGCAGACTGGCGATGGCTACGCGGCCCATATCGCCGGCGCGATCGGAGTCTCGACCGATGCCCAGGCCTCGTGGTGGGGCAGCGAGGGCGTGGGCACGGTGCCGCACGGCCTGATCGCGGCCTACGGCGGCGACACCCTGAAGGCCTCACGCAAGTTTCTGGAGAATATGCCGCCCGATGTGCGACTGGTCACGCTCGTGGACTTCGAGAACGACTGTGTGCGCACATCGCTCGAACTCGCGGATGCTCTCGGCCCTGCACTCTATGGCGTGCGGATTGACACCAGCGAAATGATGGTCGATCGCTCGGTACAACCGATGATGGGGCACTTCAAGCCCACCGGCGTCAACCCGCAGCTGGTGCACAATGTGCGCAACGCACTCGATGCGGGGGGTCACTCGCACGTCCGGATCGTTGTGTCGGGCGGGTTTACGGTCGAGAAGATCCAGATTTTCGAGTCGCTCGGCGTGCCGGTCGATGCCTACGGAGTGGGCTCATCGCTCTTCCAGGGACGCTTTGACTTCACTGCCGACGTCGTGCAGCTCGAGGGTCGACCCTGCGCCAAGGTGGGCCGGGAATATCGGGCGAACCCGCGCCTGGAGGAGGTCCGATGACCACTATCTGCTGGGATGTCGACACGCAGGTCGATTTCATCCATCACGATGGCGCGCTCGCCGTCCCGGGAGCCGAGGCGATCCTGCCGCAGCTCGCGGCCATCACTTCGTGGGCGCGTCGGACGGGTGCGCAAATTGTTGCCACTGCTGATGATCACGATATCGGGCACGCCGAGATCACGACGCAACCCGACTGGAAGACAACATTTCCACCGCACTGTATGCGCGGCACTCCCGGGCAGCGGCGAGTCGACGCTACCGAATTGCTGAATCCGCTGGTCCTGCAGCCCGTGCCGCTCGGGGCTGCCGAGGTGACCAGCGCCGTGGTGGCGCACAACGGCGAGGTGCTGCTCAACAAGCCCGGCACCGACGTCTTTCGCTGGAACCCGCACGCCGCTACGGTCCTCAGCGCGCTCCGTCCGACTCGCATCATAGTCTACGGAGTGGCAACCGACTTCTGCGTTCGCGCTGCCGTGGATGGCCTCGCGCGGAACGCGCCAGGTGCCGAGCTGGTGGTGGTGACCGATGCCATTCGTGCCATCGATGCCGCCGCTGGCGACGCGTTCCTCACCGAGTGGCAATCCCGGGGAATCATCCTTGCCACGACGTCCGAGCTGACCGGATGACACTCACGGGGCGCTACTTCATCCCTGGTCCGGTGGAAGTGAGTGCCACCGTGATGGAGGCGATGATGCGCCCGATGTGCGCGCATCGCGGGCCGGAGGGTGCGGCGCTCGTGGCCCGGGTGCAGCCCGGGCTCCAGGCCCTTTTCGGTACCCGGCGGCCAGTACTGCTCGCGACCGGTTCGGCCACCGCATTGATGGAGGCGGCGGTGCGCGCTGGAGTACGCGACACTCTGCTCGCGGTTGTCAGCGGCACCTTTGGTGAACGCTTCGCGAACATCGCCGAGCGGTGCGGGAAGGAAGTGATTCGGCTGCACGTGCCACGAGGCACCGTGCTCGAGCCCGACCTGCTCAGTGCGATGCTCGACGGCGCTCCGTTCGATGCCGTCTCGCTCGTCCACTGCGAAACTTCCACTGGCGCACTCGCGCCCATCGAGGAGCTGCTTCCCTTGCTGCGGCGTCTCGACGATGTCGTGACGCTGGTCGACGTGGTGACCACCGTGGCCGGGACCCCGGTGCACACCGATGCCTGGCAACCGGATTTCATCTTCACGGGCTCGCAGAAGGCCATCGGAATCCCGCCCGGGCTCAGTTTCGCGGTCGCGAGCGATCGGTTGCTCCAGCGCGCCGCCGAGCTTGACGATCGCGGCTGCTATCTCGATGTCGTGGCCCTGCACGAAGCCGCGCGGCAGTCGCGGTTCCCCAACACACCGGCGCTCCCCGTGATGTATGCGCTGGCGGCGCAGCTCGACCGGATCGCGGTCGAGGGACTCGAGGCGCGATGGGCGCGTCACCGCGCGATGCGCGAGCGCGTGGAGGCCTGGGTCGCGAGCCACGATCGCTGCTCGCTCTTCGCGCCACCAGGGCGTCGTGCCGACACCGTTTCTGCACTCCTGCTCCATCCCGATCGTTCCGCGCGTGCCATTGCCGCGGAGCTCGCATCACTCGGCTGGCAGGTCGCCGTCGGGCTGGGGCCTGAGGAGGATCGACTGATCCGGATCGGTCATATGGGCGATCTCCTCCCCGAACAGCTCGACCCCCTCTTCGATGTGCTTCAACCGAGGCTGTGACGATGGAAACTTCGCGTCTGCGCTTACTGCTTGGGCTGGCTGCGGGCAACTTCGTGCGGGGTCTCGCCATCACTGCACCGCTGGCGTTCACCGTCTATATCGCCTACCGCGCGATTGCGGGCGTCGATGGCTGGCTCGGGCTGGCCATCCCGGGCGCCGGTCTGCTGATTGTCATCAGTGGCGTCACGCTCATCGGGGCACTGGCCACCAACGTGGTGACGCGCGCCACGCTCGCCACGCTCGACCAGATCCTGGAGCGGCTTCCCTTTGTCCGACTCCTCTACACGGCCGCCAAGGACCTGATGCACGCTTTCGTGGGAGAGAAGCGCCGGTTTACGCGAGCCGTCCGGGTCCAGGCCGATCCCAACGCCGATGTCTGGTCGCTCGGCTTCATCACCTCGGATGAGATCGACCGTCTCGGCTTGCCGGGGTACGTCGCGGTCTATCTCCCGTTCTCGTATGCCTTTACAGGACGCCTGATCCTCCTGCCCGCGGAGCGGGTGGTGCCGGTCCAGGGCGACAGTGGCGATATGATGGCCTTCATCGTCTCCGGAGGGGTGGCCGGGAGAGATCGGGTGGTGCGGCCTTAACGCCCGCACGCCCGGCCCGTCGTACAGGGCGAAGGGGGGCATCGCCCCTCGCCATCGTTCACTCCACAGGCAGGTTCTGATGTTGCGCACTCGAATCCTCGCTGCCGGCCTTCTCTGCTTCTCGGCCGCGTGCAGCAGTTCCCCTTCCGGGAGCACCTCGTTCGATGCCGCGGTCTCCCTCGATGCCGCGACCCTCGCCGCCGACGGAACAGCCGAAGACGTCGATGTAATGACCGGGATGGATGGCGGCGTGGGCTACCTGACCAGCTCCCCCCTGCTCTCCGCGGGCGCGTCGATTCTCAATCCCCCCACGGGTCGCCCAGGATTCACCGGCTGCAACTTTGCATCGGGCGCCTTCCGCTGCCCGGCCGAGACTCGTGGCGGCCTCACGGTCAATCGGGTCGTGACCCTGTTCGACGCGCAGGGTGGCGTGCAGACGGCGTATGACGACCAGACCACCGCCTCCATCCATATCGTGGCCTCGGTATCGGGCGACGTCAGCCACGGCCCCTGGACCGCAACCGTCGCTCGTGACCGCGATTTCACCATCACGGGGCTGGCCGGAACCGAGACCTCGCGTACGGTCAATGGCAGCGGAACCGAAGACGTCTCGCGCTCCCGGATGACCGACGGCGGCGAGACCAGGGCCTACACGATGAGCGGCAGCTTCACCGTTGCGAACGTGGTCTATCCCGTCCGCGCTCCGGGCGTTGATCCGTGGCCCACCTCGGGAACCATCACCCGGACAATGGTGATGACTCGCAGTTCCGGGCCCAATGCGGGTGAATCGATCACCCGGACGGTGGTGATCACCTTCAACGGCACCTCGACCCCCGACGCCACCGTGAACGGGGTGGCCTTCACCCTCGACCTGGCCGCGAGGCGCGCCGCGCGGCACTGACCGCACCTTTCGACCCCTCCCGGAAGCGGGCAGGCTCCCCCAAGGGCCTGCCCGCTCTGCTTTGCCCTTCCGGCGGGTGCTTACTTTTGGGCTATGACCGACACCCAACCCGACGACAGCGGCTACCACCCCCAGACGATCGAAACCAAGTGGCGCGAGCGCTGGAAGGATCGCCGCACCAATGAACCCGACCTCGATGGGGCGGAACGGCCGTTCTACAACCTGATGATGTTCCCCTACCCCTCGGCGGAGGGGCTGCACGTCGGGAACCTCTTTGCATTTACCGGGGCCGATGTCTTCGGTCGATTCAAGCGGATGCAGGGCTTCCAGGTGTTCGAGCCGATCGGCTTCGATGCCTTTGGCATCCATTCCGAAAACTTTGCGCTCAAGGTGGGCAAGCATCCCGCGCAACTGATTCCCAGCAACATCGCGAACTTCACCCGTCAGCTGACGCGGATGGGGGGAATGTTTGCCTGGGAGCACGTGCTCTCCACCACCGATCCCACCTACTACAAGTGGACGCAGTGGCTCTTCCTGCAGTTGCTGAAGCGCGGGCTCGCGTACAAGAAGAAGGGTGCCGTCAACTGGTGCCCCAACGACAAGACGGTGCTCTCCAACGAACAGGTGGTCGGCGGCCACTGTGAGCGTTGTGGTGCACTGGTCGAGCAACGGGTCCTTGAGCAGTGGTATTTCCGTATCACCGATTTCGCCGATCGCCTGCTCGCGAATCTCGATGATCCGACCCGGATGGACTGGTCGGACACCACGGTGTTGGCACAGAAGAACTGGCTCGGCCGGTCGGAGGGAGCCGAAGTCCGTTTCGCGGTCACTGGCGCCGACGGCGTGGAGATTCCCGTCTACACCACCCGCCCCGACACGCTGTTCGGCGCCACCTTCCTGGTGCTCGCACCCGAGCATCCGCTGGTGTCGCAGCTGACCAGTGCCAGCGAGCGTGCCCAGGTCGAGGCCTATCGGGCTCAGGCCGGCGCCAAGGATCTCGTCTCCCGCAAGGTGGGCGACAAGGAGAAGACGGGTGTTGCGCTGGGGAGCGTGGCCACGAACCCTGCGACCGGGCAGCCGATCCCGATCTGGATCGCCGACTATGTGCTGATGGACTACGGCACCGGCGCGATTATGGCCGTACCGGGCCACGATGAACGCGACTTCGCCTTCGCCACGCGCTACGCACTCCCGATCGTGCGCGTCGTGGCCGAAGCGGGTGGCACGGCCGAGGCCCCGTTGCACGAAGCGTTCGGCGATGTCGACAGCGGAACGATGGTGCACTCCGGTCAGTTCGACGGAATGGCGCCGCTCGACGCCAAGACCGCCATCACCAGGTGGCTGGAGGCCAAGGGACACGGCAAGGGCACGGTGCAGTACCGACTGTACGACTGGTGCATCTCGCGCCAGCGTTACTGGGGCCCGCCGATTCCGATCATCTACTGCGATGCGTGCGGCGCCGTTCCGGTGCCAGAAGACCAGCTGCCGGTCGTGCTGCCCGAGATCGACGACTTCCGCCCCGACGACTCCGGCATCTCACCGCTGGCGCGACACAGCGAGTGGTATCACGTTCCGTGCCCGACCTGTGGCAAGCAAGGGCGTCGCGAGACCGATGTCTCGGACACCTTCCTCGACTCGGCGTGGTACTACCTGCGCTACCCGAGCAGCGAGTTCAACGACCGCCCGTTCGACGCGGCTCGCACCAGGAAGTGGCTGCCGGTCAACAGCTATATCGGGGGGAACGAACACGCGGTGCTGCACTTGCTCTACTCGCGCTTCATTACGATGGTGCTGCACGACGCGAAGATGCTGGATTTCGACGAACCGTTTCGCACCTTCCGCGCGCACGGCCTGATCGTGAAGGACGGCGCCAAGATGTCGAAGTCGAAGGGCAACGTGGTGGTACCCGACGACTACATCGACAAGTGGGGAGCAGACACCTTCCGGACCTACCTGATGTTCCTCGGGCCATTCCAGGACGGGGGCGATTTCCGCGACTCCGGCATCAGCGGCCCGCGGCGGTTCCTCGACAAGATCTGGGACCTGGTCACGCTCAGCTCGCATCCCGATTGCCGCGATGCCGAGATCCGGCGTGAAGTGCTGGTGAAGTGGCACCAGACCAAGAAGAAGGTGGCCGAGGAAATCTCCCACCTCCGCTACAACACGGCGATCGCGGCCTTGATGGAGCTGCTGAATGTCCTGCGCGAGCAGAACTGCGCCGAGCCGGGGCTGGTGGGCGAAATGGTGCAGATGATTGCACCGTTCGCACCGCACTTCGCCGAGGAATGCTGGGAGCGGCTGGGGCACACCACCAGCGTCTTCGATTCGCAGTGGCCCGGCTTTGACGAGGCCCTCACGGTCGAGGACTCGGTCGTCATTGCCGTGCAGGTCAATGGCAAGACGCGTGGCACGGTCACGCTGCCGCGCGATGCTGGCGAAGGCGACGCCCTGAAGGCGGCGCAGGCCGACGCCGCGATTGGCAAGCACCTTGAAGGCAAGGAGTTCCGAAAGGTGATCTGGGTTCCGGGCCGGCTGCTCAATCTGGTGGTGGGATGACGGCCATCAGCTTCGACGACTTCCTGCTCGCCGACATCCGCGTCGGCCGGGTGGTGTCGGCGCGGCTGAATCCCAGGGCACACAAGCCGGCCTACCACCTTATCGTGGACTTTGGACCCTTACTGGGGGAGAAGGAATCGAGCGCACAGCTCACCGTCCACTATACCCCGGAGGAGCTGGTCGGCCGACAGGTGGTCGCAGTGGTCAACTTCGAGCCCAAGCGCGTCGCTGGCGTGAAGAGTGAGGTGCTGGTGCTCGGCGTGCCCGATGCCGATGGGGCGGTGGTGCTGCTGCAGCCCACCGCGGACGTGCCGCTCGGGGGGCGGATGTTCTAGAAACGCGGCTCGATCCTAGCCAAGCCCCCCCTCTTCCCGTATGCTCCATCCTATGACAACCGAGCCCAGCTTCCTCGCCCAGGTCGATGCCGCCTTCGATCGCGCCGCCGCCTACACCACGCACGACCCGACCCTCCTCGCGCAGATCAAGTCGTGCAACGCCGTCTACTACATCTCGTTTCCGCTCCGCCGCGATGACGGCACGATCGAAGTGATCCACGCCTATCGCGCCGAACACAGCCATCACCGGATGCCCACGAAGGGTGGGATCCGCTACTCGATGGGTGTGAGCTCCGACGAGGTAATGGCGCTCGCCGCACTGATGACCTACAAATGTGCGCTGGTCGACGTGCCGTTCGGTGGCGCGAAGGGCGGCATCCGGATCGATCGCACGAAGTACTCCCAGGGTGAACTCGAACGAATCACCCGCCGGTACGCCTTCGAGCTCTGGAAGAAGAACTTCATCGGCCCGGGGCTCGATGTTCCCGCACCTGACTACGGCACCGGCGCGCAGGAAATGGCCTGGATCGCCGACACGTATCAGTCGCTGTCGAGCGGCGAGCTCAACGCGATGGCGTGTGTCACCGCGAAGCCGGTAAGCCAGGGTGGAATTCGTGGCCGGACGGAGGCCACCGGACGTGGCGTGATGTTCGGGCTGCGCGAAGCGTGCAATGTGGTCGAGGATATGAAGGCGCTCGGGCTCTCCACGGGCCTCGCCGGCAAGCGCGTGGTGGTCCAGGGCCTCGGCAACGTGGGCTACCACGCCACGAAGTTCCTCGAGGAGGAAGGCGCGATCATCGTGGGGCTCGCCGAATTCGAGGGGGCGGTGCACAACCCGAAGGGCCTCGACTTCGCGACGGTGTTCGAGCATCGCAAGGCCACCGGCTCGATCCTCGGCGCGCCAGGCACCTCCGACCTGCCGACCTCGGCCTCGGCCCTCGAGCTCGAGTGTGACATTCTCGTCCCGGCCGCGCTCGAGAATGTCCTCACGGCGGAGAATGCGCCGCGCGTCAGGGCAAAGATCATCGGCGAGGCGGCCAATGGCCCCACCAGCGACGATGCCGACGCCATCCTGCGCACGCGCGGCGTGTACATCATCCCCGATTTCTACCTGAATGCGGGTGGTGTCACGGTCTCATACTTCGAGTGGTTGAAGAACCTGTCGCACGTCCGCTTCGGACGGATGCAGCGCCGCTTCGAAGAACAGTCGAACCGCGGAATCCTCAAGGTGATCGGCAAGGCGACCGGCAACGTCTTCGGCGAGGAGGAGCTGGCACGGATCGCCCACGGCGCCAGCGAAGAAGACCTGGTCAATTCCGGCCTCGAGGATTCGATGATCGAGGCCTATCACCAGGTTCGCGAGGTCCAGCGCACCACGGGCAGCGGCCTCGACCTCCGGACCGCTGCCCTGATCAGCTCCATCAATAAGGTGGCCGCGAGCTACACGGAGCTCGGCATCTTCCCCTGATGCCGGGCGGCGGCCACCGTTACTGCGGTGCGGGGGTTCCTTCGACCCGCGCCTTCAGCCGCTTGAGGTCGCTCTCGTACACCAGCCGCAGGGCACCGACCATCACCTTGCTGGCACCCGCCACGATCGCGCCACCCATCTTGCTGCTGTCGCGCGTCACGGTACCAACCGAATCCATCATCGGGGTCGTGAAGGTCGAGATCACCGCGGTCGAATCCCCCATCGCCACCAGCGAATCGCGCCGCTCCATCAGCACACCGTTGAGCTTGCCGGTATCGGGGCGCATCGCCAGAACCAGCAGATACGGCGGCGCCACCTCCTTCACGATCCAGTCCATATTCTGCCGGTTGCCCCCGATCTGTCGTCCCGGATCGTCAAGCACGAGCGTATCACCCACCGCGAGCATCCCCTTGCCGAGTGGGCGCGTCACTTTCGCCGATGCGACCCACGCGGCCATCGAGTCGGGAGTGGCCAGTGATGCGAAGATCCGGTCGGGGCTCCCCGCCATTGTCACGGTCAGGGTGTCGCCACCCGCCGTCAGCTGCTTGTAGCCGTAGAAGCAGGTACCTGCCAGCAGCACCGCCACTATGGCAAGCCCGCCAAGGATCCATTTCCACACAGTCAGTTACCTCCCGTTGACGTGCGGCTGCCGAACATCTGGTCGAGCATCAACAGGGCCGAGGCGTCCTTTCCGGCCATCCGGAGCTGGTCGATCGCGGTCGCCGCACTCTTCTCTTCCTCGACCTGTTCATTGATGAACCACTGCAGCATCACCTGCGAGGCGTAGTCGCTCTCCTTCTGGGCGAGGGCATAGAGCGCGTTGATCGCCTTGGTGACCTTCTGTTCGTGTCCGAACGCGGCCTCGAAGACCGAAATCGGCGAGTCGTACGTCAGCTTGGGCTGGGCGATGGGAGCGAGTGTCACCGATCCACCACGATCGATCATATGGTCAAACAGCTTCATCGCGTGGATTCGCTCCTCTTCGCTCTGGAGCCGCATCCAGTTTGCCATCCCCGGGAGGGAAGCCGACTCGAAATGCGCCGCCATCGCCAGGTAGGAGTAGAAGGAGGCCATCTCGAGGTTGATCTGCGCATTGAGCGCATCCTGGATCTTCTTGGAGAGCATCTGGGCGGTCCGGTTGGGGTCGGGGTTGAATCTACCTCCTCCCGGGATTCGTCCAGCCTGATGGCTGCGACCCTATTCGGGGGCTCGGCATCCTATACTGTGCCATGACCAGAGCGCTGACGATGGACTCAATCTCCCTGCCGAACGCCGATGCGGTGGTCGCCCGAGCCAAACTGGGCGACCCCGTGGCGCTGGAGGCGCTCTATACCGCCTACAGCACCCCGGCCTACAATCTGGCCCGGCGGATCTGCCGCACCACGGAAGACGCCGAGGATGTGCTGCAGGAGACCTTCTTCGAGGTGTGTCGTAGTATCCGCAACTACCGTGGGGACGGCTCCATCTGGGGCTGGATCCGCAGCGTCACCTCCAGCAAGGCGCTGATGCGCCTGCGCCGGAACAAGTACCGCGATACCGACGACCTGACCGACGAGCTTGCCCCGTCCAGGGCCGCCTCCCACGCCCTCCGAATGGACCTCGAGACCGCCCTCGCGCGCCTCTCTGAGACGTCCCGGGCAGTGGTCTGGCTCCACGACGTCGAGGGCTACACCCACGAGGAGATCGCCACCCAGATGGGGCGGACGGTGTCCTTCTCCAAGTCGCAACTGGCGCGGGCCCACCAGCGCCTCCGCGGCTGGCTGGGTGAGGAGGCGCTCGCGTGAGCACCGGACACCTCTCGATGGAACAGCTGATCGCGGTGCGCGACGGCGACCGCAGCGAGCCCTCCTACGCGACGGCACATCAGCACATTACCGGCTGTTCGCACTGTCTCGCCGAGCTCGATCGGCTGCATCAGGTCCGCGCGCGACTCCGCGCGCTCCCCACGATGGCACCCGCCCGGAGTCAGTTCTCCGTCGTGCGCGGTCGCGTCATCAGCGATCGCAAGCAGACTCGGCTCCGTGCCCTCGCCGTGGTCGGCCTCACTGCCGCCGCCGCGATGCTCATTGCCACCATCGGGCACGACCTGATCCAGCCCACGCGGCTTGATGCCGAGCAGCAGATCGCGACCGCAATGACTTCGTCACAACAGCTCGAAGTCGCGCTCCGGCAGATCCATCCCGATGAACGCGTCATCGACGGCCGGACAGCGCAACTGGTGATCCAGCTCGAAGACCGGATCGCCGCGCTCGATGCCCAGCTCAATGCGGCGGCTTCCCTCGATCGTGAGGCCCGCCTGCAGCGTGAGGCCCAGCTCTGGCAGCAGCGCGTGGGCCTGATGAATGCCCTGGTCGACGTTCACGTCACCCGGGCCAGCAACGTGGGTCTCTGAATGACCCGTCTTTCTCCTGGAGTGTGCAGTATGCGCGGCCTGTTTTCGTTGGGATTGCTGGTCGCGGTCGCCGGTGCGGCCGCAGCACAGGACACCTCGGTCGTCATCCGCGAAACCTCCCGCAACGGGAAGGCGGTGGGCGACACCACCATCACGATCCGTCGCTCGGGCCAGCCGGATCGCATCGTCAAGGTGAATCGCTCGACCTCCGCCGAACTGCGCGCGAACCTCGAGCGCCAGCTGCAGGAATCGCGGCGGGGTTTTGCAGAGATCCGGGAGATGCAGGCCGACGCCATCGATCGTGCCCGCCGAGACGCCGAGATGTCGGGCGAGATGCGCAGCCTGATGCTCGAGCGGCAGCCGGCGCGTGCCGAGGGAAGAGCCGGCAGCGCGATGTTCGACCGGATCCCGCTGATGGTGGAAGGTGAGCGGGCCGCCGAGGCACGGGCGGGTGTTCCCTACAACGTGATGATTGATCGGCAGCCAGCGATCGTCGAAGGAAAGCGCCTGAACGAACTGCGCGCGCGCGAGCTCAACAGCAGTGCGGTGACGATGGCCCGGCGTGCCCAGGAACTGGCCTCCCGGTCACTGCAGGCCTTCGTGGCGCGCCCCCGGATCGGCATCACGGTCGACCTCAATGCCCGCGACAGCGACAAGTACGGCGCCTATGTGAGCGCAGTCACTCCTGGCGGCCCTGCCGCCAGGGCCGGCGTGCGCACCGCCGACATCATCGTGTCGATCGCCGGGAAGTCACTGACGGCTCCCGATTCCATCCGTCGTGGCATCGAGGAATCAGCACCGGGATTGCGGCTCATCGAACTTGTCGCGCGCCTCGAAGTGGGCAAGGCCGTGCCGCTCGAGATTCGCCGCGGCAACGACACCCGGAAGCTGTCAATCACGCCCGACGATGATCCCACGCTCTCGCTCACGATCAACGACGAGCCGATCGCCGGCGCGATGATGGTCCCCCGGTCGGGCGGCACGGGAGGAATGGTCTGGAGCGGACGGCTGAACCCGGACGACGTTACCGCCGAAGCACGCCTACCAGCGCAGTTCTTCAAGAGCTTTGACCGCGCAGGAGCCGGCGGCAACTTCGGCTTCGTCTTCGGCACCGCGCTCGCCGACCTCGAGCTCGCCCCTGTGAACGAGAAGCTGGGGAGCTACTTCGGCGTCACCGAAGGCGTCCTGGTGATCGATGCACCCGCGAAGGGTGGCCTCGGACTGGTTCCGGGCGACGTAGTGACCGCGGTCGACGGCCGCAAGGTGAGCAATCCGGGTCAGTTGATGAGGATCCTCGGCACCTACGAGAAGAACGAGGAGTTCAAGCTCCAGGTCACTCGGCAGAAGCGCACGGAGACGGTGACGGCGAAGCTGCCCTAGCCGCGTCCGAACGAACAGACCAAGGCCCGGATCGCATCGTTGCGATCCGGGCCTTTTGTCAGTCCTGCAGCTTCGCGGGGCCCGCCATCGAGGGATCCCGTTCTCGTCGGACCTGAACTCGCTCGCTCCGCTCGCTCAGACAGTCGGTCCTTCCTCACACGGGCCCTCACCCTCCTCGCCCCCGCCCCGCCTGCTGCTTGTCGATGGTTTAAATGAATCGTAGCTTACCTAATGTCAAAGTTCCTGCGCCGCCCCGATGATCGCCCCGCCGAGCTGCTCGACGCAGCACTCGCCCGATTCCGGGAGGTCGGCTACGCCACCGCACGGGTCGAGGAGATCGCCTCGGCGGCCGGCGTGACCGTCGGAACGGTGTATCGCTATTTCCCCGGAAAGGATGCCTTGTTCCAGGCCGTGATCGAGCGCGACCTCGACCCCGCGTGGAGCCGGGGCCCGGACATTACGGAAGCCTACGGCACCCGGACACCGCGCGAGGTGCTCAACCTCTTGCTCACCAGACTGGCCGCCACACTCCGGGAGCCAGTGACCCGGGACGTCCTGCTGCTGGTGGTCCGGGAAGCGGCAGGCTTCCCATCGTCCGTGCAGTTGTATTGCGAGCAACTACTCAAGCGTGGCTGTATCTCGGTTGAACGGGCCCTCCGCCACGGCATCGATCGCGGCGAGTTCCCGCTCCTTCCGGTCGAGCTGACGGCACGCGCGATGGTCGCGGCGGTTCAGCAGCAGGCGGTGTGGGACGCGACCTTCGGCGACCATCTCGGTGAACCG
>JAZJZU010000014.1:39899-50412 GCA_040389605.1 Gemmatimonadota bacterium | reverse complement strand
ACGAGGTGATCCTCTGCACCACCGGCGATGGCACCACCAGCGAGGGTGAGTTCTGGGAGGCGATGAACTCGGCCTGCAACCTGAAATTGCCGGTTGTCTTCCTGGTGGAAGACAACGGCTACGCCATCTCGGTGCCGGTGGAGGTCAACACGGCCGGCGGTTCCATTTCAAAGCTGGTGCGGTCGTTCCCCAACCTGTTCGTCCAGGAAGTCGATGGATGCGATCCGCTGGCCTCGTACGAAGTCCTGCTCAAGGCGCACGACTACGCCCGGCAGCGCAAGGGCCCGGCGCTGGTCCACGCGAAAGTGATCCGTCCCTACTCCCATTCGCTCTCGGACGACGAAGTACACTATCGCACGGCTGAGGAACGCGATCGTGATGCCGAGCGCGACCCGTTCCTGACCTTCCCGCGCTACCTGACAGACCAGGGCATCGCGACCGAGGCGGAACTCGATCTCATCCGCGCGCAAGTCGAGGAAGAGGTCGCGGTCGCGACCGACATCGCGCTCGCCTCGCCGCAGCCCGCGCTCTCCACCATCTACGACTACGTCTATTCGCCCGATGTCGACCCGACGGGCGAGCCGTTCGACACCGAAGACGATCCCCAGTTCGTCGGTGATCCGACGACAATGGTCGACTTGCTCAACGCCTGCCTGAAAGACGAAATGGTCCGCGACCCGAAGATCCTGATCTTCGGGCAGGATGTGGCCGATGCGTCGCGCGAGTCGGCGCTCCCCGACGTGAAGGGGAAGGGCGGCGTCTTCAAGGTCACCTGGGGTCTGCAGAAGCAGTTCGGCGGGGATCGCGTGTACAACTCGCCACTGGCCGAGGCCAACATCGTTGGCCGGGCGATCGGACTGGCCACGCGGGGAATGAAGCCGGTGGTCGAGATCCAGTTCTTCGACTACATCTGGCCCGCCTATATGCAGCTCCGTGATGAGCTCGCCCTGATGCGCTGGCGCTCCAACAACACCTTCGCATCGCCGGTGGTCGTGCGCGTCACCTACGGTGGCTATCTCAAGGGGGGCGCCGTTTACCACTCGCAGACCGGGGCCGCGATCTTCACCGGCGTCCCGGGGCTCCGGGTGATCTGCCCCAGCACGGCGCTCGATGCCAACGGCCTGCTGCGCACGGCGATCCGCTGCGAAGACCCGGTGCTCTTTCTCGAACACAAGCACCTGTATCGTCAGACCTACAACAAGGGCGCCTACCCCGGCCCGAACTTCATGATTCCGTTCGGCAAGGCCAAGGTGGTGCGCGAAGGAACCGACGCCACGGTCATCACCTACGGCGCCGTGGTGCAGCGGACCATCCAGGCAGCCAAGGAACTCGAAGATGCCACGGGCCAGCGCGTCGAGGTCATCGACCTGCGCTCACTGAACCCGGTGGACTGGGAGACCATCGGCGATTCGGTGAAGAAGACGAATCGCGTGATTGTTGCGTACGAAGATTCGCTCTCCTGGGGCTACGGCTCCGAGATCGCGGCGAAGATTGCGGATGAGATGTTCCACTGGCTTGACGCACCGGTGCGTCGAGTCGCAGCGACCGACACCTTCGTGGCCTACGCGCCGGAGCTTGAAGACGTGATCCTCCCCCAGGCCGCGACCCTCAAGGCGGCGATGGTGGAGATACTCGCCTACTGAAGCGATGGGCGATGGGCGATGAACCGAACGCATTAAGGGCCGGCAACTCAATGAGATGCCGGCCCTTTTCCTATCGCCCATCGTTCATCGCCCATCGCCCATCGCCCATCGGCTCTACAGCGCCTCTCTCAGCTCCGTCGCGACCTCGATCGCATTGTCCACATCGCGCGACAGCGCCCGCGCCTGCTGGGTGGCCTGCGTCAGGTCGTTGATGACGGCGCCGACGCCGCTCTGGCGCAGCCGGAGAATGTCGAAGCGCAGGTTCTGCATTGCGAGCACGCAGCTCTCGAATCGGTCAGCCATTTGCGTCCGGCGCGACGCGAGATCACTCCGCGCCTGGCGCTGACGCTCCAGCATCGCGATCTGGCGGTCGCGCTCCTCGCCCTCGGGACGCGCCCGCACTTCGTTGAGCCGCACGTCGATGCGCAGGACTTCGTCGGTGTCGATCGAGGCACCATCCATCGCGTTCAGCGCCTGTGCGAGATCCACGGCCCGGTCGTGCAGTCCCTCCACCGTCTGAATCATTTCCGGGAGGAGATTCTTGTCGGTCTCGTTGAGCTTGCCCCAGAGGGTGAGGATGGCGATCCGGTCACCGTGCAATTGCATCATCCGGTCGTATTGCGACCCGAATTCCGCGCGCGTCGGGGCGGCAAGGCTCTTGACACCCTTGATCTTCTTGATGGAGCCGCCGCCGGCGATGGCGTCTGGCGCATCAGGGCGGTTCAGCACGTCGCGCCAGGAATAGCCCGCCTGCCACAGATTGGAATAGCGCTTGAACAGGCCGAACGACATTGCGCCACCCACGAACAACGACCAGGGTGAGTGGAAGCCGGTCGCGATGTTGATCATGAAGCAGCCGCCGAATACGGCGACGAACTTTGCGAACTCTGCGCGCGCCTCGCGCACGACCACGGGTTCGCCGGTCTGAGGCAGCTGGGCCTCGCCCTTGGCACGCCGGCGCGCTTCGCGCGCAGCGTCCCGCGCACTGGCGACCCCGCGGGCGCCGCCGCGCGCCGGAAGGTTTGCCCCGGCGTCCCGATCACGCGACGTGGGCCGTGCGCCCGGGCGTTCGCCGACCGCGCGGGTCGGACGCACCGTCGAGCGCGGACGCTCGCTGGCCGTGCGGTCGAGCGAACGAGGGGACGGTCGGTCGCCGAGGGGGCGCAGCGGCCGGGTGCTGCGCCCACCCGGAGTCTTCGGCCGGGTCTCTGCCTTCCAGCCCAGGCCGGTGGGGCGATAGCCCGCAACGTTCCGGCTCTCGAGCGACCGGCGCAATCCATCGGCCGATGGCCAGCGGTTGGTCGGGTCCTTCTCCAGGCAGCGCGCCACCGCGAGCGAGAGATCCTCGGGAATATCGGCGAACTTCTCGTGCAGCAGTGCCGCCGGCTCGGTGATGTGCTTCATCAGGATCCCGGCCACGGTCGGCGCGTTGAATGGCAGTTCTCCCGAGAGCATCTGGAAGGCAACCACGCCGAGCGAATAGAGGTCGCTGCGGCCGTCGATCTCGCGCTCCCCCGCGGCCTGCTCCGGCGACATATACGACGGCGTGCCGATCGCCATCCCCGCGCTCGTGAGCGTGGCGTTGCTGGTGCCCGACATCGCCTTCGCGATACCGAAGTCGGTCACCATCACTCGGCCCCGTGTCCCTTCCAGCAGGATGTTGTCGGGCTTGATGTCGCGGTGAATGACACCCTGGCCGTGTGCAGCCGAAAGCGCGTCGGCAGTCTCCTTCATGATCCGGCGCGTCTCGTCGGCGGGAACACGTCCCCGTCGTCGAATGCGCGCAGCGAGGGACTCACCTTCGATGAGTCCCATCACGAAGTAGACGATGCCCTGTCCCTCGCCGACGTCGTGAATCGGGACAATGTGAGGGTGAGCAAGCTTGGCGGCGGTCTGTGCTTCACGGGTGAAACGTTCCCGGATCTCCCGCGAGAAGGCCAGTTCCGGCGGGAGCACCTTGACGGCCACCCGCCGCTGGAGTCGCTCATCGCGGGCGCGGTAGACCACACCCATCCCGCCCCGGCCGATCTCGCCCTCGATGGTATAGGCGTCGCCAAGCGCCTCCTTCAAGAGCGTCGGCAGCGCGTGCTGGGCAGGATCGCTCATGAAGGGCCTGGAAAGGGGACGGGGTCGTCGGCGGATTCTAACCGCTGAATTTGCACAGAGATGGACCTGCGAGCAATGTGCCGCGGGGAGCCTGCCGAGCTGACAGCCCCACGGCGGCAGTGGCCGGGATCTTCCACGGGTCGACCGGCGTATTGTCGCAGAGGCCGCCACGACGGCAGGAATCCCGCCCGGTTTGGTGGCACGACCGATGCGCTTTCGATGGGTCGGGCCCCTCCGGGCGAACTGCCGGGGCGGAGCCCGAGGTTCACTGGCAAGGAGAAACAAGTGTCTGAACGACTGAGTCTTCCCGTCCTGCCCCTGCGGGACGTTGTCCTCTTCCCCGGGGTGACCGCG
This sequence comes from Gemmatimonadota bacterium, assembly GCA_040389605.1. Taxonomy (GTDB): domain Bacteria; phylum Gemmatimonadota; class Gemmatimonadetes; order Gemmatimonadales; family GWC2-71-9; genus Palsa-1233. The sequence continues at coordinate 46,309 of JAZJZU010000014.1, read as the reverse complement.
CCGATCGGTGCGGGCCGTCCTATGACCATAAAGGCGATCGAGGCGGCACTCGCGTCGCCCGACAAGCTGATCTTCGCGGTCGCCCAGCGCGAGAACGTCGAATCCGTCACGCCCGAAGGGCTGCACGCGATTGGCACGATTGCCCGCATCGGACAGTTGCAGCGTGGAATGTCGGGAATGCAGCTCCTGCTCCACGGCGACCGTCGCGGAATGACCGTGACAATGACCGAGGAGAACGGCCATCTTGTCGCCTCGGTGGTGCCGATGGACGACCTGCCGCCCGTGAGCGAAGCCGATCCTTCCTTCGTTGCGCTCCACAAGGAGCTTCGCGTCCGCGCCGCCGAACTCGGCCAGAAGTCGGGATTGCCCGAAGAAGTCGTGCAGCAGGTGCTCAACGGCGTCGATGAGCCGGGGCGCTTCGCCGACCTGGTCGCAGGCTACCTCGACCTCGAGGCAACCCAGCGCCAGGCACTGCTCGAGACCCTCGCCGTTGACGAACGGCTGCGTCGCGTCCTCGTCCAGGTGCAGCGGCAGATCGCCGTGCTCGACGCCCAGGAAGACATCAAGAGCCAGGTCCAGGAAGAACTGGGCGACCGTCAGCGCGAGATCTACCTTCGCGAGCAGCTCAAGACCATCCGGCGTGAACTCGGCGACGAGGACGAGGCCGGCGAGGTCGATGAGCTCGAACTGCGCCTCGAGGCCCTCGACCTTCCAGAGGATGCCCGGAAGGAAATCGATCGCGAGCTCGGTCGGCTCCGCCGCATTGGCCGTGAGTCAATGGAGTCGCAGGTCATCCGGACCTACCTCGAGCACGTTGCTGAGTTGCCGTGGAACACGACCACGGAGGAACGCCTCGACCTGCCCGAAGCCGCCCGAATTCTCGACTCGGATCACTACGCCCTCGGCGACGTGAAGGACCGGGTCCTGGAGTTTCTCGCGGTTCGGGCCATGCGTGCGAAGCGCGCGGCAACCGGCCAGACGCCCGGGAGCGACGCACCGGCTTCAACTGACGGACCGCCGCAGGCCGACACTCCGGCTCCGGTTGGGGAGTCGGCATCCGAGTCAGTCGACGAAGCGGGCCTGACCGACCCGGCAGAGGCGAGCAAGCGCTCGCCTATCCTGCTCTTCGTGGGTCCTCCGGGTGTCGGCAAGACGTCGGTGGCCAAGAGCATCGCGCGTGCGATGGGACGGAAGTACGTCCGCATCTCGCTCGGTGGTGCCCGCGACGAGGCCGATATCCGCGGCCATCGCCGGACCTATGTTGGCGCGATGCCAGGGCGCATCATCCAGGGAATGAAGCAGGCTGGAACACGGAACCCCGTCTTCCTCCTCGATGAAGTTGACAAGCTGGGCGTCTCGTTTCAGGGCGACCCGGCCTCCGCGCTCCTCGAGGTGCTCGACCCGGCCCAGAACGATTCGTTCACCGATCACTACCTCGGCATTCCGTTCGACCTGAGCGAAGTGCTGTTCGTGGCCACGGCGAACTTCATCCAGAACATCCCCGGTCCGCTCCTCGACCGGATGGAGATCGTCGAATTCTCGGGCTATATCGAGGCCGAGAAGGTCGCCATTGCCGAGCGCTATCTGGTGCCCCGGCAGGTCGAAGAGAACGGGCTCACCACCGATCAGATCAGCTTCACGGGTCCCGCGCTCCTCGAGCTGGTGCAGCGTTACACTCGTGAAGCCGGCGTGCGGCAACTCGAGCGCGAAGTCGGACGCGTGGCACGAAAGGCCGCCCGGCGGATCGCCGATGGCGTGTCAACCGCTGTCGAGGTCACGCCGGCGCTGGTGCGGGAATTCCTCGGCAGGCCGAAGCTGCATCCCGAGCAGAAGTCGGGTGCGGATCAGGTCGGCACGGCCACCGGGATGTACTACACCCCGATGGGCGGCGACATCATGTTCGTCGAGGCGTCGTCGATGCGCGGCAAGGGCGAACTGGTGCTCACCGGCCAGCTCGGTGACGTGATGAAGGAATCGGCGAGAGCCGCCTGGACGTACGCCAAGGCTCACGCCGCGGCCCTGCACATTCCCGAGGAGATGTTCGACCGCGACCTGCACATCCACGTGCCGGCCGGTGCCATCCCCAAGGATGGTCCGAGTGCCGGGATCACGATGGCCACGGCGCTGGTCTCGGCGCTCTCGGGTCGCGAGGTGCGGCACGACATTGCGATGACCGGCGAGGTCACGCTCCGCGGCCGTGTGCTCCCGATCGGGGGCGTGAAGGAGAAGCTGCTGGGCGCACTGCGAGCGGGCATCACCCGGGTCATTATTCCCAAGGAGAACGAGCCCGACCTCGACGATCTGCCGGAAGAGGCGCGCAAGCGACTCGAAGTGCATCCGGTGGAGGAGCTCGGCGAAGTCCTTGCCCTCGCACTGCGCGACGTGCGCTACAGTGAAGGGAAGCTGCTCTTCGGCGACGAAAACCCGCGCGATGTCGTCGCGCTGAGTGCGCCGTTTAAGCACTAGAGCCGATGGGCGATGATCGATGGGCGATAACAACAAGGGCCGGCATCTCAGTGAGGTGCTGGCCCTTGTTTACATTGGAAGATCGCCCATCGCCCATCGCCCATCGCCCATCGCCCATCGCCCATCGCCCATCGATCATCCCATTTCAACTCTATCGCGTCCCGAGCTCTTCGCCCGATAGAGTGCCCGATCGGCTGCGGAGGCGACTTCAGTGGCCGTCTTGCCGGAGCCGGGGAAGGTCGCCACGCCGATGCTCACGCGCAGCGAGACCGGTTCGGTGCCGCCGAGCTCGAGGGTCGCATCGGCCAGCGCCTGCCGCATCTTGTCGGCGATGGCGCGACCGTTGGCCGGCGGGCAACGCCGCAGGATGATCCCGAACTCCTCGCCGCCGTACCGACCCAGCATATCGCTGCCACGAATGCCCTTCTTGAACACGCGCGCGACGTGCATCAGCACCTGGTCGCCCACCAGGTGGCCAAACGTGTCGTTGATGCGCTTGAAATGATCGAGATCGAGCATCAGGAAGGTGACGGGTTCGCCGTGGCGCGAGGCGAATGCGATCGCGTGATCCAGCTCGGCCATCAGGGTCGCGTGGTTCAGGACACCGGTCAGTCCATCGCGGTGTACCAGTTCACGAATGCGCCGGCCCCGTTCGGTGCGGGTCAACACTACTTGCAGCAGGTGGCTGCGCTCGACGGGCTTCGCGAGGAAGTCGTCGCCTCCCGCTCGCAGCCCTTCGAGTTCGTCGGCGAGTGAGTGCCGGGCCGTGAGGAACACGATCGGAATCAGTGCGAGTCGCGGGTCCTGGCGCATCAGACGCGCGAGGGCAAAGCCATCGACGTCTGGCAGGTCAACATCCAGCAGCACGAGGTCGGGCGTCTCGATCGCGAGGGCCTCACGGGCCTGGCCGGCCGTGGCGCAGATGGTCACCCGGGCGTTGAGTTGCGCCATCCAGGTCGAGAACAGCTGCGCCTGCGCGGGATCGTCCTCGACCACGATGACGTTGGCTGGCGGTGCACCGATCTGGGCGAGCGCGCGCGCATACTGCGCCAGGCCACGCGGGAGCAGCGACGCACTGAACACCGCGTCGACGCCTGCGGCCGCGGTGCGCAAGCGGTCGAATCGATCTGTGGGGTCGGCGAGCACCACGGCGCGCGGGCGTTCCGGTGTCGCGGCGGCCCAGTACCGGGCGAGGCCGAGTGGGTCTTCACCCGAATCGGTCCCGATGACGACCAGGTCAGGGCGTTCCGATGGCGCAACATCCCACGGATCGACATCGCCTTCGCGGATGTCGACCACGAATCCGACTTCCTCCAGGGTGCGGACAATCTCATCGCGCACGCCTGCCTTTCCCATTACCAGCAGGGTGCGCCAGCCAAACCCGGGCAACCGCCCCAGCACCATCGGGAGCCCGAGGTCGACGGCAGCAGAATCGAACGCAGCCTTGAGGTCCTGGATCGCCTGCTCGAAGCGGTCGGCCTCACGAATGGTGGGCGCAGGCGGAGTGAGGATCCGGTGCTCCATCGCCCGGCTCACCTCGGTTACCTGCGGAAAGCCGTACGAACCTCCCGACCCCGCGAGCCGGTGAAAGCGCTGACGGAGCGATTCCAGGGCGTCGGGTTCACCAGAACGAAACGCCGCGAGATCCTTCCGCAATTCCGCGAGTCGAGCCGGCGCCTCGCGCAGGTAGTCCCGCTGCAATCCGAGAAACGCTTCGTCCTCTTCCTGCGGGCCTCCAGTCTCGGCTACTGGAATCCTCATCTCCCCTCCTTGAGGGCACTCAGTGCCCGGCGCGCTGCCGCGACAAACGCCGGCCCACTGCCCCAGTGCCCCGAAAACTTTTCACCGCTCCGTGCACCCAGCAGCGCGGCACGGTCGTCCACCACCAGTAGCACGGGATCTCCCGGCCAGGAAGGCGGCGGAATGACATTCACCTCGATCGATCCCATCGGCACGGCAGAGAGGGAGGCAACATCGAGGGTTACGCCCATCGAAGCGGCGCGCCGGAGATGCGGGAGCAGCGCAAGACATCCATCTGCTGGCGCGAGCAATTCGATTCGGCTGTCGGCGCGCGCCACCTCGTGCCCCATCAGTTGCAGGGCACCACGCGACGATGCCAGCTCCACCAGCGTGGGAGTGTCGGGAACCGCCAGCGCGGCAAGCGATTGTCCCAGCCGATCCATTGCCTCGCCCTGACGGTCGCTGAGTCGCGCGAGGAGCGTGCTGGGCGGCTCGGGACGGAAGCGTCGCGGGCGGCCTTCCTCGACTCGCGCCGCGCCCTTGCTGACCAGCCCCTCGAGGGCAGCATAGACGTTCGCGCGCGCAAGACCCGCGGCGCGGGCGATGGTATATCCCGTGCCGGGCCCCCCAGTGAGGAGGACCTCGTAAATCAATCCTTCCGTCGGCGTGAAGCCGAAGGGTGTCAAATCAAGATGATCGGCCACGTCAGGAGTACTCGAGTCCCCAGCCGAGTCGCTTGGCGATCCGCGCGAGACGGAAGGTGATATCGGCCTGACGTCCGGTGAGCCCGCCATCATCGGGCGCAAGCGGCCAGCAGTGATACGTCACCGGACTCGACGCCTTGGGCTGGGATCGCAGGTTCTTCGGGTGCCAGACGCCGTCGCCGTCGAGATCCTCCAGCAGCCGCTGGAATGCCATCACGGCGTTGGGGGCCGCGAGCAGTTGGGCCGGGCCCATTCCGGCCAGCAACTCGATGTAGTGCAATGCGAGCGGCACATCCTTCAACTGTCCCTTCGAGTCGAGCTCGATCGGATCTCCGAGCAGCACGTGGGTCGGCTTCATCGTCTTGCTGCCGATCGGGATCATATAGGAGCGTGTCGGCGCCGGCTGCGCGAGGTACTGCCCCAGGCGCTCCACGAACCCCCCGCGCTCACGCTGGAGGCCCGGCATCGACGACAGCATCGCCAGCGACCACCAGCTCGGCGGCGCAGCGTCGGGGTGCAGCTGGTAGCCGCCGCTGCGCTTGATCAGCGGGTCCTCGACGAGCGGTGAGCGGAGAAACGCCGAGACGGCATTCACGACCTTGTGCGCCGCGCCGCGCAGGCGAGGATCTTCCTCGTGTCCCGCCTCGGCCAGCGCTGCAGCGGCACCATCGCGGATCAGGTTGCGATACCACTCACCAGTCTTCGGCTCCTCTTCCACCGCATCGTCGAACTCTCCCAGCAGGAGCGGATCGTCGTCGCGCGAGAACACCCGGAAGAGCACCCGGTCGGCCAGGCGGAACGGCCGCGTGCTGTTCGGCACGCCAAGCTGGACGAGCCGGCGATACTGCGCCACCGTGCCGACCTCCAGCACGTCCCGATTCGGGATCGGCTCGAAGGCCAGAAATCCCTCGCCCCACAACCCCGTCTCCTGCTGCCGGGTGGTGATTGCGGAGACCTGATCGGACTTGACCAGTTCGGTGAGATAGTTGAGAAGCGACGCCGGGTCGGCGCTGCCCTCGGGAGCGAGTTCGCTGAGTGTCCGGTACTGGATCGACGGGCCGCCGTGCTCCAGAAGCCAGGTCAACGGGATGCGGTGCGTGGTGGGGAGGTCCAGGGTACGACTCCTCGCGTTGCGCGGGATCGAACAGGCCTGCTAACCGATTGCCGAATCTAGCGGTTAGCGGTCGCTGAGGCCAGTCGCCAGCCCCCCGATCGTTGTGCCAGATACTACGCCGGAAAATCTGTCGGGAAAAAGTCGAATAGTAGTACGCGTCATTACTACTAGAATTGCCGCGCCAGCGCTGTCGGGGCCAGCTCTCGGTCGAGCCGCTACCATTCTGCGGAAAGAGGAGTAATTGGTGCTACTTCCTGTTCAGCGGACCGCAAGTCAGCGTAATCACGGTCCCGGACTTGAACAGACCGCGCTCACTGGTGAGCAGCAGCCTCCCGCTGGCGAGAAAGGTGACCCCCTCTCCCTGCGGTTCGAGGCCGAGAATGTCG
>JAZJZU010000014.1:33244-39889 GCA_040389605.1 Gemmatimonadota bacterium | reverse complement strand
TCAGGAAGCCGTGCTGGAACTGGCGCATGAGTCGCTGATCCACAGTTGGCCGCAGCTGGCCAAATGGTTGGAAGGATCGGCTGAAGAATCAGCGGCTTTGGCTGAAGTGGAGACGGCGGCGAACCTGTGGACCCAACGGGGTCAGCCGATCATCCTTTGAAAGGCCAAAGAGATAGAGATCGCGGTAGGTACGGATCACGACGCGTTGCGCGTCGGCCGAAAGTGCCATCCCGGTAACCTCGCGTCCCATCCCCCCGGAAGGAACGATCGGAAGCGAGTCGCGGCGTGTCGCGACCGCCAGCCGCCCGCTCGCCCAGGACTCCGACCCCAGCCGGAAAAGCAGGATCCCGCCTGAGCGTCCCTTGGTGACCAGAAGCACGGCTCCGTCGGGCGTCACCGCCATCGCTTCGACGTCGTGAGCCCGGTCGGGATAGCGGAAGCGGAGCGCCTCGACGCGGTCCAGCGAACGCCGAACGACTCCGGGGCCTGACGGCACAGCCGGCTCCGGCAGCCGATAGATCACCACGTCGGCGCGGCGTTCCAGATTGTCGCCAGTATCCGCGATATAGACACAACGCGACGCACCACACGGACCTACTGCGACCTCTTCCCAGTCGACATTGGTGGCACCCTGAATGCTGAAATCGGCGCGCAGCGCCCCGGTGGTGTCGGTGGCAAGTAGATCGGGCGGATTGCCGGAATCATCGATGGTCCAGATCAGCCCTTGGTCAGTGCTGCTCACGGCGGCGCCGCTCGCCTCCGCGAGTCGCGGATCAGCCAGTCGTCCCGAGATCGTGACGGCGGCCGGGGGAATCATCTTCCAGATTCCGGGATCCAGCGCATCCCGCGCCGGAACGGATCCCAGCGCGGTGGCCCCCAGGGACAGCGCCGCCGCGGTGATCGCCGTCACCCAGCGGGCGCGTCGCGTCACTCGTGGGCCGAGTGCCGGTGCAGTTCGAGCACGTAGGCGGCCACCAGCTCCACCTCCGCATCGGTGAGTCTGGAACCACCACGCGGCGGCATCGCGGTGCCACTCTGGGACTTCTCGGACTCGATTCCCGACTTGATAAGCTGAATGATCTCGGCCTGGCTCCCCTTGGTGTGGATCCAGACCTTGCCGGCATCGAGCCTGGTGGTCGGGCCCAGCTGTCCTTCACCCGCCTTGCCGTGACAGGAGAAGCAGAGCCCCTTGGACTCGAACAGGCGCTTGCCCTGTGCGATCCGGACAGCGGACGAATCCGGAGGTGTCTGGGCACGAGCCGGGATCGGCAGCGCGAGTGCGCTCAGCAGGGCGGCGGAGAGTGCGAGACGGGTCGACGACATCCCTGCAAGATAATCCCGGCCGTTGGTCGCCTCCAGCGTGGACACTATCATTGGGACTTACCACTTCAAGCGCACAGTCTGCGAGGGAGCTCTCGACTCCAGGTGAAAATCGCTATCTCCACCGGCGGCGGTGACGCCCCCGGACTCAACGCGGTGATTCGCGCGGCGGTATTGACGGCCCACGACCGCGGCTGGGAAACCGTAGGAATCCGTCGCGGCTTCCTCGGGATCTACGACGGCAGTGGGGTCATCCCGCTCGGTCCCGATCAGGTCCGCGGCATCACGCATCTGGGCGGGACGATCCTCGGCACGACCAACCGCGGCAACCCGCTTCGCTGGCCGAAGTTGCAGCCCGATGGCCGGGTGATTGAAGTCGATCGGAGCGATGAGTTGATCGCGGCTTTCCGGCGCGAGGGCATCGACGCCCTGATTTCCATCGGCGGCGACGGCTCACTCGGGATTGCAGTCGAACTCTGGCGCCGTGGACTTCACGTCGTCGGCGTCCCGAAGACCATCGACAACGATGTGCCCGGCACCGACTGCACCTTCGGCTTCGACACGGCGGTGAGCACGGCGACCGACGCACTCGACAAGCTGCACACCACGGCCGAGGCGCACGATCGGGTAATGGTCGTGGAGCTGATGGGGCGGCACGCCGGGTGGATCGCGCTCCACAGCGGGCTCTCCTCCACCGCAGACGTGATCCTGATTCCCGAGATTCCGTTCGACATCGATGTGGTCTGCGAAAAGATCCGCGACCGGGAGCGCGCGGGACGACACTTCTCGGTGGTGGTCGTGGCCGAAGGCGCTACGCCCATCGGCGGCGAGGTGACGCTGCGTGAAAAAGGTGTCGCCGGAACGAGCGATCGCCTCGGTGGAATTGCCGAGCTGGTGGCCCACGGCATCGCGCTGAGGACGGGGAAGGAGACCCGGTCGCTGGTGCTTGGGCACCTGCAGCGGGGTGGCTCGCCTACGACATTCGATCGCCTGCTCGCGCTGCGGTTCGGATCGGCGGCCATCCGCGCTATCGCCGATGGTGACTTCGGGACGATGGTCGCGTTTCAGCCGCCCAATGTGACCCGTGTTCCGATGGAAGACGTCGTTGGGCGCACGAAGACGGTCCCGCTCGACTCAGGCATCATCCTCACCGCTCGCCACCTCGGTATCTCCTTCGGAGATTGAGCCTATGACGCGCACCGCGACCCTCCCCCCGGCTCGAGCACTCGCCTTTCTCCGGATCGTCACGGGAGCCGGCTTGTTGCTCGCCGCCTACGGCAAACTGACCATCTTCCGGTTCGGTGGCACGCTGCCGCTCCCGGTGGTGGCGCTCCACTGGCAGCTCGAACTTCCGGCGCGCCTCGCGAGCTGGCTCGCGCAGCATCCCGCGGGTGTCCTTGCCGCGATCGTCCGGGACGTGCTGCTCCCGCACGGCCCGCTGGTCGCAGGGATCATTGCCTGGCTGCAGGTGCTCGCCGGCCTGCTGCTTCTGCTGGGGTTGCGGACGCGTCTTGCCGCAGTGCTGACGATCCTGCTGTCGACGGCCCTGGCTCTTGCGGCGGGCTACCGGGACCCGCAGAACGTCCGCCCGTACCTGATGCTCGCGGCGCTCGCGATCGCGTTCCTGATCGGCGGGGCGGGTGACAGCTACGGAATGGATGGCTGGCGTCGCGAGCGGAGCCGGAACCGCGACTTCTAGGCGTTCGACCGTCTCAGCGGCAGCGCGCGAGAAAGTTCTGCATCAGGGTCATTCCGTGGGCCGTGAGAATCGACTCCGGATGAAATTGCACTCCCTCGATGGGCGCCTCCTTGTGCCGGACGCCCATTACCGCGCCGTCGTCATCGGCTGCTGCCGTGAGCACCAGCTCGGATGGCAGGCTTTCCGGCCGCAACGCGAGCGAGTGATACCGCGTCGCGTCGAACGGCGTTGGGATCCCCGCAAAAACGCCCTTCCCGTCGTGGCTGATCGGCGATGTCATCCCGTGTCGCGGCGTTCCCGCGCGTGCGACTGTCCCGCCGAAGGCTGTGGCAATCACCTGGTGGCCGAGACAGACACCGAGCACGGGTGTGCTACGGCCAAGCTCTCGCACAACGGAGAGCGCCAGCACGCACTGCTCCGGTGCTCCCGGTCCGGGCGAGAGAATGATGCCGCTGGGCCGCAACGCGAGCACCTCGTCGTACGACAGACCGTGCACCCGTTTGACGACCGTGGCCGCGCCAAGCACCTGGGCGTACGCCGCCAGGGTGTGGATGAACGAATCATCGTGGTCGAGGAGGAGGATCACGCCGTCTCCGCCACGGCGGCGACCAGGGCACGCGCCTTGTCGAGGGACTCGCGGTACTCCTCGTCGGGGTCGGACTGCGCCGTGATGCCGCCCCCGGCCTGAATGCGCGCCACGCCTCCTGCAAGCGTGATGGTCCGGATGGCGATGCTGAACTCCACACCACCGTCACAGCCGATCCACCCGATGGCACCGCAATACACCCCGCGGGTCACGGGCTCGAGCCGGGCAATGAGTTCGGTTGCGCGCAACTTGGGCGCCCCGGTGATCGAGCCACCGGGAAAGGTCGCCTCGATCAGGTCCACGCCGTCGCAGTCGTCGCGAAGCGTGCCGTTCACCTGCGACACGAGATGGTGCACCGCCGCGTGAGACTCGAGCCGACAGAGCGCCGGGACGTGCACGCTGCCTGCGACGCAGACTCGAGCGAAATCATTCCGGAGCAGATCCACGATCATTACGTTTTCGGCGCGATCCTTTGCGCTCTCCTGCAGGGCGCGAGCGAGTGCCGCGTCGTCTTCGGCGGCCGGGCTCCGCGGTCTGGTGCCCTTGATCGGGCGACTCTCCGCGGTGCCGGTGACCGGATCGAAACGAAGGAAGAGTTCCGGTGAGACCGAGAGGATCTGGTACCTCGGATGCCCGATCCACGCCGCCATCGGGGCGGCGGCGCGACGCCGCATCGCGCGATACAGCAGCAGCGGATCGCCCCGGAAGGGAGCAGTGAATCGCTGCGTGATGTTGGCCTGAAAGAGTTCTCCCGAACGGATCGCTTCGATCACGCGGGCAACAGCGCCACGATAGTCGTCCGGCGTGAAGTCGGAACACAGGCCGGGCGGCGACAGCTCGAATGCCTGTGAGGCGTGGCCCGACATTGGTTCGGCCGCGGCCAGATGTGCGGGGCGTCGCACCGGCACTCGCTCCGCTCTGAGCCATTCCACAACCTGCGCGGCACGGGCCTGCGCCCGCTTGGCGTCGGGAATTCCGTCCGCGTCGATCCCGGTACTGATGAGCCAGGCGCTGCCGCTCACGTGGTCCCACGCAATCACCCAGTCGTACAGCGAGAGCGCGATATCCGGGAGTCCGCTCCCCTCACGCTCGGCGCGAGGCATCCGGTCCAGTGCCGTCCCGAGTTCATAGCCGAGGTAACCCATCCAGCCGCCCTGAAAGGGCGGGAGCTGTGAGTTGTGTGAGGGCGAAGATCGGGTGGTAGCGCGGAGTCGTTCGCGCGCCTCGGGCCACTCGCGCGCCGGGAGATCAAGCGAGTACACGGGGTCGGCGGAGAGGTAGCTGTACCGTCCGAGTCCCGGGTGATCAGAGGCGCCGTCGAGGAACACCGCGCGAGGGAGCGCCGCGAATCGTGACAGCAACTCGAGCGGGTCGGGGGTCGGGTCGAGCTGCTGCATCACGGGGGAATACGCCGCCGACGGCTGGTTCAGCTGGTGACCCATCCGATCGGCTGGTCGTTAATCAGGGCGTCGATCCGGGTGGCCAGCGCGATGTCACGGTCGGTGACGCCACCGGCATCGTGCGACTGCAGCCGCACCTCGACCCGCCCCCAGTGGACTCCCAGGTCAGGGTGATGGTCGGCGGCTTCGGCGAGAAAGGCGATGGCGTTCACCAGCAGCATCGTCGATCGCCAGCCGTCCGTCGCATACTCACGCTGCAACCAGCCATCGGCGCAGGTCCAGCCCGGGAGTGACTCGAGACGGCGCGTCAGCGTCTCGGGATCGAGTGGTGTGGGCTTGGCGTGCACAGGGTCCCTCCCTGGAGAGCAGGGTCAGGCCAGCGACTCGCTGTAGGTCGCGGTCTGTCCGAAGGATTCTTCGATCTCGATTTCGAGCCGGGTCAGTTTCGCGCCTTCCCGCGCGAGATCGTCCCGGACATTGATCGCGAGCCACTCCGCAATCATCTCGGCAGTGGTGTTCGCGACCGGCATCATTGCGCAGTCCCTGGTTGGAAACTGATACGTCTGGACCCCGAAGTACTCCACGAAGGTCATACTGCCCTCCGTTCGGAACGCGAGCTTCGGATTGCGCGTGGGCAGCAGGACGCGATGATCGATCTGGTCAACGTAGCCGCGCACGATCCGCTTGAGGATCGCGAAGTCGACTACGAACAGGCACTCGTCGTCGATCGGGCCCTCGACGCTGACTCCGACGCGGTAGTTGTGCCCGTGGAGTGACTCACAGGTATGGCCGCGAAAGGTGATGAAGTGTGCGGATGAGAAGACCAGGTAGTCCTTGCTCACCGTGACCCGAAAAGTTCCCACAGCCCCTCCCAGAATCCCTGCCGCGTCGTTGCAAGCGTGCGGCACGAACATACCACCACGAAGCGCCCGCTGCCGAGGTCAGGTGTCCTCGATCCGGGACGCCAGGCGGGCCGTTGCGTTCTGGCAAATCGCTGTGGGTCAAAGAGTTACCAGTTGGCACAAGGCTGGCACGTACGGGCTCCGTCAAGCACGTGCACCAACTTCTGGAGGGAGTCATGAATACCAGGCTGTTTGCCACGATCCCGTTTGCGCTGCTGCTCGTGGCGGCCCCTGCGGGGGCGCAGATCTCGGTCGGAGTCCACATCGACATTCCGATCATCGGTCACGGGGGTGATTACCGGCACCCCGTGCGGGCGGTTCGCGTCTACGAATATCCCCCGGTCCCCTATGGTCAGTGGAAGAAGTACTACCGGAGCTGGAACCGCGAAGTGCTCTACGTCTACCAGGATCGGTACTACGACTATCCGATCCGCGGCGGCCGTCCGGTGTACGTCTATCGTGACCACGATCGCTACTTCTGGGGTCCGGGCGATGGTCGCTGGGATCGCTGGGATCGCTGGGACGGCGGGCGGAACGACCGGTACGACCGGAACGATCGCGATGACCGGTACGACCGTGGCCGCGACGACCGATACGATCGAAATCGCGATGGCCGTGACGATCGGTCCCGGGTCCAGAACTATCCGGCACCTGGTCGGGACGTCTACCGGGGTCCCACGGGCAACACCGGCGGTCGCGATGGCCGGTCAGCGGGAAACAGCAATGACCGTGACCATC
>JAZJZU010000014.1:22609-33234 GCA_040389605.1 Gemmatimonadota bacterium | reverse complement strand
CCTGCGCTCGGACGTGACCATCGATCCGCTGGGAACGGAAACGGCCGGGACAACCGCCCGGCCGCGCGCAACGACCAGAGCAACGGTCGTGGGGGAAACAACGGAAAGGGCCGCGGTAACGGTCGGGCCCGCAACGGCTAGTGGGCGATATGCTCACCCGTGATTGACACTGGCGGAAGCTCGCCAGTGAGGCGGAGCGAGAGATTCCAGAGGCGTGCCCCGAGGACTGCGTCGTGTGAGATGAGTGACGACGTCGCGGGGCGCGTCTTCTTGAAGTACCGGCCGGTTACACCCTCGACATCATCCGACGAGGCCAGGAAGGTCGGCCCCTGGGCGCCCTCAGCTGGGGAGATCGTGAATCGCTTCGCGATCGGCCAGGCCCAGCGCGCCCACCAGCGATCGAATCCGCTCTCCAGCAGGTGCGTCTCGACCAGCCCAGGGTGGCAGCAGTTGACGGTGACACCCGTCCCCTCGAGCCGGTGTGCCAGGTCGTAGCTGTACATCACGTTGGCGAGTTTCGAGCGCCCGTATGCGGTCAGGCCGTTGTAGCCCTTGGTGCTCTCCCAGTCTTCCGGATCGGTGACGCGCTGATGTGCCTCCGACCCCATCACGATCACCCGGGCCGGGGCGCTCGCCTTGAGGAGATCGGTCAATGCGTTCGTGAGTATGAACGACGCGAGGTGGTTCACGGCGAAGGTCGATTCGATCCGGTCAACCGTGATCGTCCGTCGCATGAAGAACGCCCCGGCATTGTTGATCAGGACATCGAGCCTCGGCGTAGCGGCCCGCACCTGGTCGGCCAGGCGCTTCACCTCCGATTGCACGGCCAGGTCGGCCTCGAGCACGGTGATCTGATCGTTGCCCGTAGCGGCCACGATGCCGACGCGAGCTGCTTCGCCGGCCGCTCGATCGCGGCAGTGCAGCAGGATCGTGGCACCCTGCGCGGCAAGCGCTTCGGCCGTGGCCCGGCCGATCCCGCGATTGGCGCCCGTGACCAGGCAAACCTTCCCCTTCATCCCGCCTCCCTGAAGCGATCCATTGGACGGGGCAGAATATAGCGGTCTCGCGAGTGATGCGACCCACCCGCGACGGTCGGACGGTATAACTTGCCCGGGTGAAAATCACCCGCGACCACCTGCTCCCGCCCGATCCCGAGTCGTACCGACGCGCCGAACACCCGCGCGGTCGGGTGATCGTGATTGCCCCGACTCGCGCCGCCTGCGAAACCATCGAGCTGGCCCTCGCCACCCACATCGAGACTGTCCTGCAGCGCGAACACGGCGAGACGCTCGTTGAGTGGGCCCGATCGGGAAAGGCCTTTGGCATCGTGGCCGGTACCGGCACCGGCAAGACCCTGGGGATCCGCCTCATTGCCGAGGCAATTCTCGAGGTGCCACTCCGGGTGGGGGTGGTCAACCGCGAACGGGAAGCGACCCCCGAGACAGAGCGATGCAACGTTGTGGTCGTCACCACCGGCATCGCGCGTCGCTGGCTGACCGATGACCTGGTGTCGCCGCGCGACACCCTCGTCGTCGACGAGATCCACCAGACCTCTGCCGAACTGGAACTCTGCCTCGCCCTCGGCAAGCGGGTCGGTTGCCGATTCATCTGGCTCTCGGCCACTGTCGACCCCGCCTTCTATCGCCACTACCTCGAAAGCGATGAAGTGCTCGAGACCACCGCCTTCGATCCGGCACTCAAGGCGAAGGTCACTGTGGTGCCGCTGCAACCCGAGGCGTTTCTCGACGACCGGATGGTGCGCCGGTTCGTGAGCGACCGTCGTGGCGTGGCCGTGTTCCTGCCGACGCGAGCCGAAGTGGAGCGCCTCGGTGTGGGCCTGGGTGCCCGCTTCCCGCGCCTCAGCACGGCGTTCTACCACGGCGGCGAACCCATCCGGGTCATTCGCCCATTCCTCGAGGGAGAGGTCACGAAGCCCTACCTCCTCGCGATGACGGCAGCGGGACAGTCGGCGCTGAACCTGCCGGGTCTCGATACGGTGGTGATCTACGATGCCCGTTATAGCAATGTCGTGGATCGGGGTCGCAACGTGCTCCACCGGCTCTATCTGGGTGCCAATGAAATTCTCCAGATGGCCGGACGCGTGCACGGCAGGGTGGCGCAGGGTGAGGTGTACATCCTCTCCGATCGACGACTCGATTTTGCGACGCTTCGTCCCGCGCCACCGGAGTTCCAGCTCGCCGGTGACGCCGAGCGTGTGGCCATCACCTGCGCGGCAATCGGTGTCGACGCGACCGATCTCGAGCTTCCCGTGGCGCTCGATAAGACGGCGTATCGTCGCGCGGTCGCATTGCTTACACGCCGCGGATTGATCGAGAACGGACGACTCACGCGCTACGGCCACGATGTCGAGGCCGTTCCCGTCGATCGTCCCTGGGCCGAACTGCTGGTGCACGCCACGGAGGAGCTGCTTCCGCTGGTGGCCGGCGCCAGCGGCATCGATTCACTGCACCGGATGACCCGCGAGGAGCGGGACCTGCACGGCGTCCTGGTTCCCGGAAGCGATCATCTCACGGCCTACAACCTGCTCGCCGAGGCCGTGAATCACTGCGGCAGACTGGGGGAAGTGCACGGGCTGCCGCGGCACGTGTTCGACGAAGAAGCGCTCGCCGAATGGAGTGAGCGTCGAGGCGTGCTGATGAAGGCGATCGAGGACGGCGCGCTCGGGATGGCTGCCGCCTATCGCGCCCTCGATACCACATTGCCTGGTACACTGCCGCACGCCGACAAGAGCCGTCGCGCTGCCTTCATCGACCTGATTGCGCGTATCCAGCCGTTCGACTTCGTGCTCGACGAGCACACCGCCGATGGCCAGGAAGCACGCATCTCGAAAACGTCCGTGGCGGGGAGCTGGGGTGGTGTTGCCGGACGACTGCGTTTCTTTGCCGATCGGATGGGCGTGCCGCGGGCCGGCATCGAGGGCACCACAATTCCCTACGACCTGATCCGGAAATACGCCGTGCTCGGCGCGCCTCACGTTGTCATCGCGGGGCATCGCCAGCGACAGGGCCTCGCCGTCTCGAGGCGGCTCGAATACTTCGATTTCCCACTCGAGCACGATGTCACGCCGCTGACCGGAGCGATTCCGGAATCGTTGCGCGAGGAGGCGCGTGCGCTGCTTGCCGACGCCCTGCTGGAGGGGTCGGTCGAGCACCCATCGCGTGGGCGCGTGATCCGCGCGATCCGGACGCTCCAGGACTACTGGCGGCGTTCGGGTGGAGAACTGCGCGGGATCGACGACGACAGTCTGCGACAGCTGATTCGGGCGCAGCTGGGAGACGTCACCTCGTGGGAAGATTTCCAGCGGACGCACGTCGAACTGGACATCGATGCCCTGCTGCCAGGCGAAGGTCGCGCGCATCTCGATGCGCTCCCCCTCTCCTGGCGGGTGCACGGCGACACCGCTCCACTGGAATACGACGTGCGCGATGGCCGTCCAATTGTGCGGCTGGTGTTGCGCGAGGGTCAGGCCCGTCGGCTCACGGAGGACGAAATTCCCGTGCTCGACCGACAGGTCACCCTGGCCGTGCGCCGGGGCGACGAGTATCTGCAGGCTGACACCCTGCCAGCGCTTCAGGAACTGCTGCGGCAGCCCCGTCGACAGCGCCCTGAGCCGGGAAAGCCGCACCACAACGAGCGGCCTCGCGGTCGCGGCAGGCCGGATCGAAAGGGCGGCGGTGGCAAAGGCAGTGGCGGAAGAGGTGGCGGGCCACGGAAGGGGCCAGGGGGTCGCGGGAAGACCCCGCGTGGGGGCGGCCGCCGCGGCCGCTGAGGCCGCGCTTCAGAAGCCGCGAGTGCCCAGCACACCCACGGGGCGGCTGCGGGGCCCCTGTCGGGCGGCCAGCCGGCCGAGGGTCGTGGTAAGGCGTTCCAGCGCCTCCCGATGTTCCGCGAGGCGGCGGGCCAGGAGGAGGCGGTCGTCGAGGAGTCGGTCGAGTGTCGCCGAGAGATGGAGGTCCCGGGCGGTCCTTCGCTTGGCGACCGCACTCGCCTCATCAACGGCCGGGCGCAGGGAGCGCGCTGCACCTTCCAGCTGATCGGAAGACTCACCGAGAATGCGGGCCGCTTCCTCCGTCGATTCCGACGCGCGGATGGCGGCGGCGAGCGCCTGACGAACCGACGTGACCGCAGCGGCGATCGCCTGCACGTCGACGGCCAGCGCGGAAATCCGTTCGCCAATGTCAGCGGATGTCGTGGCCGTCGTGTCGGAGAGGCGGCTGATCTCTTCGGCCAGGACGCCAAACGTGCGGCCGGCGACGCCGGCGCGCGCGGCCTCGAGCGCTGCATTGTTTGCAAGCAGGTTGGTCCGGAACGCCACTCCGCTGACGGTATCGTTGCTCGACGCGATTTCATCGCCGTGACGGGTGAGCCGCTCGATCTCGGTGGTCAGCAGCGCGAGGCCGTCGAGCGCGCGCGCGATGTCGTCGCTCGTCGACACCGCGTGCTGGCGCGCGTTCCGCGACATCCCCATCAGCGCTTCCCCATTCCGCACCACGCCCGAAACCCCATCGCTGAGCTGGGCGAGCACTTCGCGTGCGTCGACGGGCGGCGGGACCGCCATTCCGTCATCGGCAGGCGGGTTCGGCAACGTCTCAGCGGCGGCCTGGAGTGCCTCGACGGCCGCGCCCACCTCACGCGCGATCCCCAGCGTGCGCTCATCGGCCGCCATCTCACGCTGCCGTGCGCGAAGCGCGACGCCGATCGGCAGCAGGAAACCGCTGAGCCAGTCGCGCTCCCGACGGCCGAAAGCTCCCGCAAAACGCGCCTCGAGGCGGACCTCCCCGAGCGGCTCACCGGAACGCCCGATCGGCGCCACGATGGTGCGCCGGTCGTCGATGGTCTCGGCCTCGAGCGCAAACGGAGCGGCGGGATTGTCGTGCAACTCGCCGGCGATGACGTGGATGGCCGGCGCCGCGAGGCGGATGCCCACCCCGTCTGCCTCAAACGTCGACCGCAGGCTCTCCGCGAGGGCCCGAAGCGAGTCTGCCATCTCCCGATCATCCAGCAATCGCGCCCCCAGTCGGTGTGCCAGCAGGTCGCGATTGACCGGATTGATGAAGGGGAGGGAGTGCACGCCAATGACGCCGAGGAAGGCCAGAAGTGCGAGTGAGAGCCTCGCAGGCGTCATCCCACCATCGAGCGTGATGCCGAGGTCGGGCAAATAGGGCGTCAGCGCAAAAGGCACAAAGCCCAGCGTGACCGCCGCAAGCGACCAGGCAATGGCGCTCCGCTGGGCCGAACGCCGGTCGGGAGTCGCCAGCCCCATCATCAGGGCCACCAGCGCGACCAGGGCCCCGAAGGGGAGCAGGACACCGGAGTGGACGGTTTCGTCGACGGCTGCCAGCAGTTCGGACTCGGACGTCACCAACCCGAGGGTGGCGGCAAACAGCAGGGCGACGTGCAGGACGTACCAGCCGAGGGTCATGCCAAACCAGTAACGCTTTCGGTGCGGCCAGGCGATCGCGAACGCGAAATGAACGACGACCGGAGTCAGCAGATAATGCCAAGGCGCGGTAAGCAGGAAGGCGGCAAGCGTGTTGCCAGCCGCCGGGCGGTCGATGGGGCCCAGCGCGAGCAGCGCCGCGGCGGCGGAGGCCAGGCCGACGAACGAAGCCGCAGGCGCCGCCTCCGGCGTCCTGACGAGCACCAGCACGGCGGCCCCGAGCGCCACAGCGGCCAGCAGGAAGAGCACGGCCGTGCCGGAGCTGCTGGTGGTGTCGGAGCCGAGTCCCTGGGCAAAGCTCACCGACAGCAGCCAGCTGCCGAGGGCCAGCGCGATGGGCCAGCCACCCCTTCCGGGACGGAAGGAGAGCGGCACTGCAGGGTCCCGAGCAGGGGTGTTGGTCATGGGTGGCCGCTCAATATGGCCGATCCCCCCCTTTCGGGAAACGTCCGATCACGTCACCTTCTGAAACCACTCGCCCACTCAGGGCGTAACTAGGACTATGAGCCAGCCGATGACGACCAACTCGCTTCCCTCGGTGTTCTCGCCCCTGGCGAAGGCCCTCCTCGATTCGTTCAATGAGGGGGTCGTCGTGTTTGACCACTCCGGGCGCGTCACATACCTCAATTCCGCGGGCCGGAACGCCATCACCGAGGCCGGGCTCGACCCGAGTTCGGAAAAGGACGACCTGCTTCCTGAGCTGGCCGGCCTGGGTGGGCGGCTCTCTCCCCTGCGGGTCGGCGGCCTGGAACTGGGCGAGGCCATCTTCCTCCCCCGTCGGGAAGGCCCCACGACGCTCGCCGAGCGTGAGCGCGATGCCATCGTCCGATCGCTGGAGTCGCACAGCTGGCGGCTTGCGGAGACCGCCAAGACCCTCGGCATCTCGCGAACGACGCTGTGGCGGCGACTCCGCGCCTACGGCCTGCATCGTGATGGTCGTACCAAGTGGGATCCTCAGTCTCCGGACGAGTGATCTTCCGCCGCACAGTGTACGCGCATTGTCGTGATCGCGCCGCCGTCGGAGAACCGATGGCGGCGCAGTCGTGCGTGCGGTTTCCCGCGCACGGTTGTTCCCGGTGACCAGGCGCGCAGGGTGGAGCGTCGCCATCGTGGCGCTGATCGTGGCCGCAGGCGTGTGGTGGGCATTGGGCAGGAGTTCGGGGGCGGGAGGCCGCGTTCCGCAGGGGATGGCATCGATCCAGTGGCGCGGCGCCAGGCGGGGATCGGCACTCATCCCGGCCAAGGTGAGCTGGTGTCCGGTGAACCGCACGGGCGTCATTGAGGCGATATCCGGAGACACGGGAATGGCGGTGGTGGTCTACGAGGAGAACGCCATCACGTCGGGACCGCACGCCGTGGTGCCACCCGTGCCCGCCGCGGCCGCACCGCGTCCCAGTGCTTCGGTTGTGATGCGCTGGCCCGCCGACACGGCTGTGTTGCTCGGGTTCACCGCACTCAGCGGGCAGGTCACGCTGCAGTCGACCGCCGACCGTCTCTCGGGGACCGTCCAGGCAAAGATGCGCGGCAATCTGGTCGGCGACTCGCTGACTATCACCGGGCGCTTCGTCGATCTGCCCGTGGTGGCGGTGGCGGTCGGCTGCCCCTGACCCGGGGCACCGGCGGTTATCCTTCCGGGATGGAATCCACCTACTTTCGGCGCGGCTTCGGCCTCAAGAGTGAAATCGAGGGCCAACGCACTGCCGACTACCACAGTGCCGTCGTCGACGTGCTCCGTGCCAGCGGGAATACCCTGCAGGTCGGCCCGCTGACCTTTCGCCTGGCTCAGGAGTTTGGCTTCTGCTACGGTGTCGACCGCGCCGTCGATTATGCCTACGAAACTCGTGCAAAATTTCCCGACCGACGGCTTTTCCTGGTCGGCGAGATCATTCACAATCCGCACGTCAACGCCAAGCTTGCCGCGATGGGGATCGTTTTCCTCAAGGTCGGCGAGAGCGGCGAGTTCGATTTCAGTGAGATCACCCCGGATGATGTCGTGATCATCCCGGCATTCGGGGTGACGATGCGCGACTTCCAGAGGCTGCGCGCCATCAACTGCGTGCTGGTCGACACCACGTGCGGCTCGGTGCTCAATGTCTGGAAGCGGGTCGAGAGCTACGCGCGCGACGGTTACACCGCAGTGATCCACGGCAAGCATTACCACGAGGAAACCCGTGCTACCGCCAGTCAGGTCACCAAGCACCCGGGTGGGAAGTATCTGGTGCTGCTCAATATGACCGAGGCACGCGTGGTCTGCGATTTCATCGAGGGCAGCGGTGATGCGACGGAGTTGAACGAGCGCTTCGCATCGGCTGCGTCTCCCGGCTTCGACTTCGCGACCGACCTCGCACGCGTCGGCGTGGCCAACCAGACGACGATGCTCTCAGGGGAGTCCCTCGCCATCGCAGCAGAGTTCAAGCGATCGCTGGTGCGGCGCTACGGCGACGCGGTGATCGATGAACACTTTCGTGCGTTCGATACCATCTGCTCGGCCACGCAGGAGCGACAGGACGCCGTTGACGAATTGCTCCGGACCCCGATGGACGTGATGCTCGTGGTGGGAGGCTACAACTCGTCCAACACCTGCGCCCTCGCTGCCCTGGCCGCGAGCAAGGGGGTCCGGACCTACCACATCGAGGACGCCAGCGGGATCGACCCCGAGAGCGGCGGCATCCGGCACCAGCCGGTGAGGACAAAGAGCGAGATCTCCGAGGCCGGGTGGCTCGGCAGCTCGAGGGTCATCGGCATCACGGCAGGAGCGTCGACCCCGAACAACAAGATCGGCGAAACCATAGCCCGGGTGTCGGCGATCGTCGGCGTGGACCTCGCGGAGGTTGTTCCGGCCTGACTCCGGCAGGTGATTTTCTCACGAAACGGCGCCTTTTTGGCGCCGTTTTGGTTTCAATCCTCCAAGAAACAACGATGTGCCGATATCTGGGCCTACTATGGTAATAAAACAGTCAATTGACTAATTTATGATATGTCAAAGACGCGAGTCACCGGCTGTTTCTCCACCCCGCTCGACGCGTTGCTGGGTACCAGGTCCAAGGTCGGGGTGCTCCGGGTCGTGGCCGCCTCACCGGTGCCCCTGGGGTACCGGGAAGTCTCCCGCCGGGCCAATATGGCCTTCCGGAGCATTGAGCTGGCCATCCGTGAGTTGCTGCAGCTGGGAATCCTGACCGGGATCGACGGGAGTCGCGAGCGGCTCGTGGCCATCTCGGGCACGCATCGGCTGGCCGGCGCCATTCAGGCCCTGCTGCGGGCCGAGGCGGACTTTCTCCCGGCGTGGCGATCAGAGCTCCGGGCATTGGCCGGGCAGGGGCTTCGCGACGGGCTGCAGGCGGTCGCGGTGATCGGCGCGGCAAGCCGCGACACGGAAACGGTGGGAGAACCGCTCGAGCTGCTCCTGCTGGGGGAGGACATTGCTGCGGTCACCCGCTGGATCCGGCAGTTCGAGCGGGCCGCAAGTGGCCTGACCGCGCGCTTCGGGATTACGCTCCGATTGACCGGGTACGAGCTCGCCGAAGCCCGGAAGCTCTGGCGGACCAGGACGCCGGCAGCAGAGCAGACCATCCGCGAGGCCGAGCTCCTGGCCGGGCCTCCGTTGATTGACCTGCTTGAGCCCCCGCCAGGTTAATGTATGCAGTGAGTAAATGGCCTGACTTGCCCGGGATTGGGCCTGGCTATGGCGCGTTTCGCAAAGTATGCGGCGTCTACATTCCGTGAGGTTCCCAGCTTGCGGTTTCGGTGGAACCACCAAGTAGACATTGCATACATCGGCGCAGACGCGTACTCATTCCGGATGAAAAAGTCCTACCACCACGGCGAGCTCCGCAGCGCGTTGCTTGAGGCAGCGCGGGCAAGGTTGCGGGCCGACCCGGCCCGGGATCTCTCGCTCCGGGAACTCGCCCGCGACGCAGGCGTCTCCCCCCACGCCCCCTACCGTCACTTCGAAACCAAGGCCGCCCTGCATCACGCCATTGCCGCGTTGGGGTATCGTGAGCTCGCGGGAATGGCCGAACTGGCGGCCCGGTCGGGGCAACCACTCGACCGCCTGGCCGAGGGGTACCTCCGAGCAGGGAGAGAGGAGCCGACACTGCTCCGCCTCGTCAGCGAGGCGCGGATTGACCCCGGACAGGAGAGTAGCGATCTGGCCCTGGCCCGAGACGAGTGGTTTGCTGCCCTGGTTGCCTTGCTTGAGTCTGCGGGTGCGCGGGGAGCAACGGCGGAGTTGTACCGCCGGGCCGGGATGCTGTGGGCAACCCTGGTGGGTGTAACGCAGATCCGAATCCACGGAGCAGCAGGGCTATTGCCAGACGATCTGCAGCCAGATGTTGCGACGATGGCGAAGGCGGTCGCCGGCGTCCGCTAACTGGCCAGCCGTCTTGCGACCGCTGCGATCGTGAGCGGCGCGCTCCCCTCTGCACGGTTATTGACGATCAAGTAAGCCGGGATGCGGAGTTCGAGTGCTGCCTTCGCCAGTGCGGTGATGTCGGCGCGGAGGGTGGGGTTCTCGTCCTGCACGTGGTCGTACGGTGCGAAGGCATCGACTGCCTGGGAGTAGGTTCGCCCGGGTCGAAGGAGCGCGCGCGAAATCACGAAGTCTGCCGTGATGGAGTCGTGGAGCAGGAGCTGTTCGCCGATGGCCGGCATTCGGGTCCACGAGTTGAAGACGTGCGCGACCCGGTGCGTGCGCAACACGGCGAAGTACTCGGGACTCAGGTACTCCGCGTTCCGGATCTCGACGGCATACGGCAGATCGGTCGGCAGGGCGCTGAAGAAGCGGTCGAGCCGCTCCGCAAACTCGGCCGGTGTGAATCCCCCCTTGCTCGCTATGGTCTGGAACTCGAAGACGAACGGCCCGGTGTGGTCGGCGAAATGCTCACGCATCGGCGCCGCGACCTCGGCCAGGAAGAGTTCTGCGTTGAGCCAGTCGGGATTGGGCTGTCCCCACCGGGCTTTTTCTCTCGGGTTCGCGAAGGTGTGCGCCGTGATGCGGTCCCACACCTTCGTGACGCAGGGGAAGCCCGCGGGGAGTGCTGCGGCGTAGCTCTGGAGCGTCCTGGCCGACGGTGGGGCATAGAAGAACGAGTCCACTCCCACGGTCCGGAACAGGGGCCACCGGGCGTACTCGGCGAGCATTCGCGCGCCCGCCCCGGTGGCGGGG
>JAZJZU010000014.1:0-22599 GCA_040389605.1 Gemmatimonadota bacterium | reverse complement strand
TCGTGCTCAGAGACCAACCCCTTCCAGCCGGGGTACGTCCACGACGACGTCCCGAAGCGGATCAGGTCGGGGATGTTGGTCGCGAGCTCCTGCAGCTCTTCGGCCGAGGGCCAGGATGGGTGCGTCATCAGGCAGCGACGGGGAATGGTCGCACGAGCCCTCTCCGAGAGGTGGTCCCCGGGAGAATGGAGAGGGCGCGGGCCGGAAGCAACCTTCGCCTTCGTGGTACCGTATTGCGAAGAACTGGCAGGTACTGGCTAGACTACATCGGTCACGACAGAGACCTCACCTTCTCTTCCAGGAGTGGACAGGTTGCGCCACGGGTTGCTCGCCTCATTGCTGCTCTTCACCCCGCCATCAACTGCCCTGGTTCCTGCTCACGAGCCGGCAGCTTTCAGTTTTCGTCACGACGGCATACTGGGTACATCGCTCGATCTGACATTTGTTGCGGACTCCCGCGCCGAGGCCGAAGAGGCCGAAGCCGTCGCGCTGACCGAGATCGAGCGCGTTCGCCGGCTGATCAGCACCTGGGACCCCTCGTCGGAGGTTTCCCGGCTGCAACGTGAGGGTCGGCTCGATTCGGCATCCAGCGAGCTTCGGCGCGTGCTCGAGCTCTATGCCACCTGGACCGCTCGAACCGGCGGGGCGTATTCGGCTCGTGTCGGCGGCCTGGTCAGGATGTGGAAGGAGGCCGAACGAACGGGGATCGAACCTGATGGGGCGACCCTGGCGCGCGCGGTCGAGGCGCTGCGCGAGCCGGCGTGGGCGATCGACGACCGGAGCGGTGCAGTCCGCCTGATGAGTCGCGCGCCCTTCGACCTGAATTCGCTCGGCAAGGGATTCATTCTCGATCTGGCAGTGAAGGCCGTCCAACAGACCACCACGGGCGTGCGTGGCGGACTCATCAATATCGGCGGCGACATCCGCAGCTGGGGCGTGGCGACTTCGGGAGCGCCCTGGCGGATTGCGATCGCCAATCCGCTGCGGTCGGCCGATAACGCGCCCGGGATCGCGACGCTTGGACTCGGCACGGCCGCCGTCTCGACGAGTGGCGGATATGCGCGTGGGTTCGAGGTCGGCGGCAAGCACTACTCCCACATTATCGATGCGCGTACCGGACGACCTGCGGGAGAAGTCATCGGCGCCACGGTGATCGCGCGCGACAATGCCACGGCCAACGCACTCGCCACCTCGCTGTCAATGCTGGGGGTGGCCGACGGGTTGGCGCTCGTTGCCACCCAGCCGGGCGCGGAATGTTTGCTGGTGACGGCGTCCGGGGATGTGATCCGCTCGCCTGGATTCTCCCGGTTCGAAGTCGGGGTGGTTGCTGCGCCTCGCACGGCTTCGGAAGTGGCCGCGACGATCGCGATCGACATCACGCCCGCCGTGTGGAGCCGGCATCGTCCGTATATGGCAGCGTGGGTCACCGATACCACAGGTCGACACATTCGTACGCTCGCGGTCTGGGGCGATCGGCCCAAGTATCTCCGCGAATTGAGCAAATGGTGGTCACTCGACGTGATTTCACCCTCGCTGGTTGACGCCGTGGCACGCGCGACGCGAGCCGCAGGGAAGTACACGCTCGAATGGGACGGCACCGACCAGGCCGACGCGCCCGTGCCGCCGGGCGCCTATCAATTCTGGCTCGAAGTGGCCTTCGAGAACGGTGCGCACAGTCTCCGCAGTGTGGTGGTGACGTGCGGGAGTACCCCGGGATCTGGCGTTATGCCTGCGGCCGACGCCTTTGCCGGGGCGCAGGTCGATTGCGTCGCGAAGAAGTCGTAGCGCGTGTCGCGACTCTATCGCAGCATTGTGGCCGTGAGCCGGACCGTCCACGTCTATCTCACGATGTTCGCGCTGCTCCTGATGATGTTCTTCGCCGTTACGGGGCTGCTCCTCAACCACGAGGACTGGCTTGGTGCCGACACCATCCGGCCCACGGACTCGACCGGGGAGATCGCACCGGCATTGCTGAGTGGTCCCGATCGTTTGATGGTGGTCGAGACATTGCGCTCGCAATTCGGCGCGGTCGGTGCGGTCAGCACGTTCGACGTGGACGACCAGACCATCCGCGTCGAAATGAAGGGGCCAGGCCGGCACACTGAGGCGGAGATCGATCGACGGACTGGCAAGGTCGACATCCACCTCGAACGTCGCGGCCTCTTCCTGCGACTCGATGACCTGCATCGTGGTAAGGACTCGGGTCCGGTCTGGAGCTGGGTGCTCGACGCTTCGGCGATCCTGCTGCTGGTGGGTTCCGTGACCGGCCTGCTGATGTGGATCGGCCTCCCACGACGGCGACGACTCGGACTCGTGGCGCTGATCGGCAGCACGGTGATCTGCCTGGTGATCTACCTGGCCTTTGTTCCCTGAAACAGCAGCGGCCCCGTGACGGGGCCGCTGTGGTATCGGAGCGAGGCAGGGCTATGGCGTTGCTGCCGTGTCCCGGATCAGGTGGAAGTCATACTCCAGCCGGATATCGTCGGCGAGGCTTGCGAGCACCGGCACGCGCGGCAGCGTCAGGTTGAAGTCTGCGAACTTGAGATGCGTGGTCGCCTTGCCACTGATGTGACTGCCCGCGATGGTTGCACTGACGTCCCAGGTGGTGGGTTTCGTCACGCCGTGCATCGTGAAGTTTCCGATCAGTGTGAGGGCGAGCGTGCCCGCTTCGGGCAGCACCGCAGGGAGACCCCTGATCTCCGTCACCACCAGCTGGGCCTTGGGAAACTGATCGGTCTCGAGCGTGCGCCCCTGGACATAGCGGTCTCGCATCGCCCGATCGCTCTTGAGCGTCGTGAGATCAACGGTCCACTTCGAACCGGCGGAATCGACCTTGCCCGACCCGTTCAATACCAGCCCGCCGGTCAGTGCGCTGGTGGTTCCGACGGCATCGTTCTCCAGCGTCGACGCGGCGAGCAGTTCGCGAACGACATAGCGCGCCTCGTTGCCAGTCGCCCCCAGATGGAAACGAACCGGCGGCGACGGCATCGGCCTGGCCGACTTGGCCTGGGCCGAGAGTGCGACGGCGGGGGTCGACAGGGCGAACAACACGAGGCGGGCGGTCCAGCGCTTCATCCTTCACTCCTCTTCGGGCGGGTGTTCACGATTCCAGGCAGCTTATCAGCCTGCCTCTGGTACGGTAGACCGGCGGCTCAGGTTGCGGGGAGTTGACAGATTGGTACTACAGTCGTAAATCTACACCTGTAGACCAACCTCTCGGAGGGCCAGATGGCCGATCGTCACCAACTCACCGACCTCCAGATTGCCATTCTTCGCCTGCTCTGGGCCCGCGGAGAGATGACGGTGATCGAGATCTGGGAAGCACTCCACCCCGAGCGCGGCCTGGCCCAGACCACGGTGGCCACGCTGCTCTCCCGGTTGCAACGCCGGGGCGTCCTGTCGCGTCAAACCGATGATCGGCAATACCGCTACCGCGCGATGGTCACCGAGGAGGAGGTCCAGCTCTCGATGGTCGAGGAGCTGACCGAGCGACTCTTCCAGGGCGACGTACCTTCGCTCGTGAACCACCTGCTGACCTCTCAGGAAATGAGCCCCGGTGACCTCGATCGGGTCCGCCGGATGATCGACGAATTCGATCGCACCAGGGGAGAATCCCGATGACCGCCACCATCGCGCCCACCGCACTCGCCTGGCTGCTGACCTACGCCATTCACAGCACGGTGCTGCTCGGCCTTGCCTGGGCAGTGACTCGTGTACGTCGGGATCCGGCGATCGGCGAGTTGCTCTGGAAGGCCGCGATGTTCGGTGGCCTGCTGACGGCAACCATCCAGCTGCGGCTCGATGTTCGGCCGACAGGCACGCTCACGTTGCCTACTGCGCTGGAGAGTGCCACAGGTGCTGGCAGCGCGACCAACGCGCCCGGGATCGTCGCTGGCGAGCGGGTGGAGCAACCCGTTGCACCGGCGGATCCGGCCGCGAGCGTGGAGGCGCCGAATGACCTCACGGCGCGCAATGGTGTGACCCGTGGACCGGCACCGGCTCCCTCGAGCGGTCTGCCAGCCGACACCATTGTGGTCACGCTCTGGGCTGCGGTGGCACTGGTGCTCGCGCTGGGCTATGGCGCTCGACGGCTGATTCTCGTGGGTCGTCTCACCGAACGGCAGCTGCTCACCGAGGGTCCGCTACCCGGAATGCTCGCGGAACTCTGCTCGGACGTGGGCCACCGTCGACGCGTCGTGCTCACCACGGCTCAAACCATCTCGTCGCCAGTGGCATTGGGGCTGGGTGAGATCTGCCTGCCCGAGGCCGCCCTTACCGAGTTGCACCCCGAGTTGCAGCGCGGAATGCTGGCGCACGAGCTGGCTCACCTCTCGCGCCGCGACCCGCTCTGGCTTGATCTTGCTTCATTGCTCGAGCGGCTGTTCTTCTTCCAGCCGCTCAATCGTCTCGCCCGGCGCGAGATGCAGACGGCCGCAGAGTTTCTCGCCGACGACTGGGCGGCACAGCGCACCGGGTCGGGGATTCCCCTCGCGCGCTGCCTCGCCAAGGTGGCGGAATGGATTCAGGCGTCGCCCCTAGGCATTCCAGTGGCCGGAATGGCAGAGCAGCGCTCGATGCTGGTGTCGCGGATCGCCCGACTCATCGACGGCGACAGCACGAAGTCGGGTGGCACTGGCCCGCGCCGTGGCGCGGCAGCGGTTGCGTTGCTGGCACTCGGTGCGACGATCGCGATTGCCCCAGGTGTGTCGGGGCGCGGGCGTCTCGCGAAGCTGGATGGAGCGGCGGATGCCCAGGAGCAGCAGCAGTCGGCGGATGAAGGGCCAGGACATCCCCGCGGTATTTCTGCGGCCGTCATCGAACGGCAGGCCCGTCAGGCGAGCCGCGATGCAATGCGTAATATGGCTCGGGCGCGCATCGATATGGGCGGATTGGTGGCGCGTGTCGGCCGAATCGACGTCGGTCTCAACGGCAGCCAGGCGCCCGCAGACACGAACGTCGTCAATGCGCTCATTGGACGACTCAAGGACGATGACGCGCAGGTGCGTGCGGCCGCGGCGCGATCGCTCGGGCGCCTGGAGGATCCGCGCGCGGTTCCCGGCTTGATCGTTTCACTCAAGGACGACAACGCCAAGGTACGTGCTGCCGCGGCCGATGCGCTGGCACAGTTCGAGGACCCGCGTGCGATCGCTCCACTGGTGGCACTGTTGAGCGATGCCGACAGCGATGTGCGCCAGCAGGCACTTGACGCCCTGGGGAACTTCGAGAAGGGTGTGCCTTCGGCACCAGTGGTTCGCCTGCTCGATGACCCCGATGCCGACATCCGGCACGAGGCAGCCCACCTGCTGGCGCGCCTTGGAGATCGTGCCGCAGGTCCCGCGCTGGCGAAGCTGGTGAAGGATCCATCGGTAGACGTGCGCCAGGCGGCCATCGATGCGCTGGGCGAGATGCAGGACGCATCGGCCGGGCCGGCCATCCTCGGTGCGCTCGGCGACGCCAACGCCGATGTCCGTCAGAGCGCCCTCCAGGCCCTTGGTGAGATGAAGGTCGCCATTCCCGAGGCGACGCTGCGCACCCTGCTGAGTGACGCGAGCAGTGACGTCCGGGGTGCGACCGCCGAAGTCGTGGGTGAACGGTCGATGGTCTCGCTGGTGCCTTCACTGCAACGCCTGATGCAGGATGCCAATGGTGATGTGCGGGAGCGTGCCATCGACGCGCTCAGCAATATTGCCGATCAGTCGGCACGCGATGCGTTGCGCGCCGGGCTCAACTCGACCGATGCCAAGGTTCGTCGGCGCGCCGCCGAAGCACTTGGAGAGCGGCCGTGATGCGCGCCATTACGCTGCTCGTGGGGGCGGTGCTCGCCGGCGGCGGTGCAGCTGCTGCGGTGGTCACCGTTGTGGCTCCGACTCCGGTCATTTCACACTCTGGCCGACACGGGTCGCGTCCCGGGGCGGACTCGGCCCGCGTTGCGAGTCTGCTCAATGCACTCGCCAAGACCGATCCGGTGGTCTGCGACCTGATCGGTGATCAGTTGGGCAACTTCTGGTGGAGCGGTAGCGAGGCGGGATTGGGTCGCCTGGCCGATGCTCCGACCACACTGCAGCCTGCCAAGGATTCGCTCAGCGGTAACATCTCCGACCCGCGTGCGATCACGCTGCTCGCCGCGCGACTGAACGACGACGACGCCTGTGTGCGTCGCGTGGCCGCGAAGATGCTCGGGAACAGTGCTGTCTCTGCCGAGCGATTGACGGCGCTGCTCGCGAGTGACACGCCGCGGATTCGCGAGGCCGCAGCGCTGGCCGCTGGCGAGGCTGAACATCCAGCACTCCGTCTTCCACTGGAGCGGTCACTCACCGATCGCGAAGCCGCCGTCGCGACGATGTCGGCCTGGGCGCTGGGCCAACTGGAAGACAAGGCTTCGTTGCCGGCGCTGGTTCGTGCCGCGAAGTCAGGCACGGGTCGGACTCGCATCGCTGCGGTATGGGCGCTCGGACAGCTGGAGGATCCAGCTGCGGCGTCCGACATCGTACCCGCGCTGCGCGACGCCGATGCGCAGTTGCGCACCATCGCTGCCGAAGCGCTGGGCAGGCTGGAGCATAAGAGCGCGACGTCGGCCCTGGTGAGCGTACTCGACGACCAGGTGGCGTCGGTGCGTGCCGCTGCGGCCGAGGCGCTGGGCCAGATCGAAGATGCGAGTGCGCGCGATCCGCTCGAGCGCGTACTCGATCACGATCGTGATCCGTCGGTGAAGCGGGCTGCGGCCGAGGCGCTCGGTCGGCTCAGCTCGCCACATTCCGCCGGCGTGCTGGCGAAGGCGCTCAATGACCCCGATGAGGATGTTCGTGCCGCGGCGGTGGACGCCATTGGCAGCCTCGATGACCTGCACGTGGCACCGTCGGAACTCGTCCGCGCACTCGCCACCAGCGACCCGGACCTGCGCCGCGAAGTGGCGCACGCGCTTGGCCGGATTGCCGATCCATCGACCACGCCAGCACTGGTTGGGTTGCTCACGGATGGCGATCGGGAAGTGCGGTTGGCTGCGGTCGAGGGGCTGGGCGAGATCGGGACAGCAGCGGTAATGCCCGGGCTCACGCGGGCGCTCGCGGATCGGGACCCCGAAGTGCGTCGTGCCGCGGCAGAGCGGCTCGGCGATATCAAGGATTAGTCGAGCAGATACTCCGACCTGATGGCGATCTTCGCCACATACTCCTTGGGGTCGATGGTCTTGTTGAGCTGCGGGAATGGATCGAGCTGTTTCAGCTGGAAGATGAACCCCGCGATGGTGTCGGGGAGTTCTCCCTTGAGCGTGACCTGGTACGCCGGGGGCCGGGGCTGGGCGCTGAGCAGATTTTCCAGCGTGAGGTCGAGGACCGCCTCACCAGCCACAATGCAGAGGGCCCCCATCGGGCAGCGGCTGTCGGAGGTCACGGCGTTGAACGTGAGCGCCCACACACCGTCGCCCAGGCGAACCTGCTGCCCGATCCGCATCGTTGCAGTGCCCGGTACGGTGACGACATCGTTGGGACCTGTTCCCGACAGGCACCCCGTCACGCCAAGCAGTATTCCCAGACTCCATCCCGTGATTCGCATCTTCTCTCCTCTGCGGTGAGCGGCGGGCTGCCGTCTCCGTGCTGGGACCCACTCACCGGGTGAGACGTCACCTTGCGGGCCCACGACACACTCACCGGGGTTTCATCCGTGCCAGCATCCGCTCCTGGCGCTCGATCTGCTGGATGGTGACCGTGCAGGCGCCGAATTCCTCTTCCACCAGCCCGCGAAAGAGAAACGGCCCCTGATCGAAGAGCACGTGCGCCCGTTCCCGATAGACATCCGGAAAGAGCACTCCCTCCACCAGTCCGTGGCCGTCGTCGAAGGTCGCGAACTGCATTGGCTCCTCCTTGATGGTGCGCACCGGCTTGCCGGTGGTGTACATCCCCGCCATCAGCACGGTCTTCCCCACGTGCTGCGCCAGATCGGTGCTGCGCGTGAGCCGGAAGCGCTTGAGTTCATCGGCGTGCAACGTCATCGGGTGAGCATCGAGACAGAATCCGAGCAGGGCCCAGGCGTCACGGCGCTTGCGTTCGTCGTCGTAGTCACGGAGCGCCGGTACCGGCACGGCCTCTGACACCAGCGCGGTTGCCTGGTGTGATGACCGTGCAGCCACGGCATCGCGCCGGCCGGTGCGCGTACGCGCGGGCGCAGTGTCGAGTGCCCAGAGCAGCTGAGGGCGGTTGAGTGATCCGTCGAGCGTGTCGCACGCTCCCACCTTGATCAGCAGCCGCAGGTCTTCGGCCGAGAGACCGGTGCGCGTGCGCAGGTCGGCCAGCGTGCGGAAGGGGCCGGCACGCTTCCGTTCGGCCAGGAGGCGAGTGGCACCGTCACTCGTGAACCCCTTGACGAACTGGAAGCCCACGCGCAGTGCCCCGTTGCATCCGGTGCAGGTCCATTGACTCTCGTTCACGTCGGGGGGAAGAATGGCGACGTTCATTCTCCGGGCCTCGGCGACGTAGGCAAACGACCGATAGAAGCCGCCGCCGTTGGAGAGCACCGCCGCGATGAACTCTGCCGGGTGATTGGCGCGCAGGTAGGCGCTCTGCTGCGCCACCTGGATGTAGCTGCACGAGTGACCTTTGCAGAATGAATAACCAGAGAACGAGAGAATCATCTGCCAGACCTGTTCAATGCTGGCGTCGTCGCGGTCGAGCGCACGCGCACCCGCCACGAATTCCTCGAGGTAGGCGGCGAGCAGCTTGCCGGGGCGCTTCTTGGAGAGCGCCTTGCGCAATCCGTCGGCCGTGGCCCAGGAGAGGCCGGCAAAGGCGTGCGCCACATTGACGACATCCTCCTGGTAGACCATCACGCCAAAGGTTTCGGAGAGCGTCTCACTCAGTGAGGGATGCAGCGGTAGATACGGCGCGCCGTAGAGTCGCTCGAGGTAAGTACGGATGAAGCGATTGGAGGCGGGCCGGATGATGCTGGTGTTGAGCACCAGCAACTCGTAGCTCTCGGCGCGCGACTTGAGATTGAGGATCCGGCTTGCGGGCGATTCGGTGTAGAAGACACCCAGGGTCTGGCCGGTCCGAAAGGCACGGCGAGTGGCCGGGTCATCACCCGCCTGTTGCGAGGTGTAGTCGAGCTGGACACCCGTGTTGATGTGCACCATCTCGATGGCGTCACGAATGACGGCCAGCGAGCGATTGCCGAGCAGGTCGATTTTCACGAGGCCGGCATCTTCGGCACCGTCTTTCTCGAACTGGATCACCGGCACCGTAAGATCGGGGTGCCCGTCGAGCTGCTTGGCCGCCCGCTCAATCGGTACGACATCGGTGAGCGCCGTCGGCACGATCACCACGCCACCCGGATGCAGCGAGAGATGGCGCGGGGTGCCCACGAGCGTTTCAGCGACGGCGGCGAGATCCTGCCACTGCCGCGGCAGCCGGAGGTCGCGGAAGTTCGCGTGGGTCGCGATGATCTCGCGCACCGAACCCTCGGTGTACATCGGAATGCGGCGGGTGACCTCGCGGATTTCGGCGGCGGGCCGCCCGTGCACCTTGGCCACCTCGCGCAACGCACCGGCCAGGCGCAGGCAGTTGTGGTTGGCCACCATCGCGGCGCGCGGCATCGGGTATTTGCGGAAGGTCCACGCGAGGATCTGGTCGCGTTCATCCCAGGGAAAGTCGAGGTCAATATCGGGTGGATCCTTGCGCGCCGGGTTGAGAAAGCGCTCAAAGAGGAGGCCGGCCCCGAGCGGCTCCACGTGAGTGATGCCAAGGCAGTAGGACACTACCGAGTTGGCCACGGAACCACGGCCGCAGTGCGTAGGGCCGTGACGCACGATGTCCTGCACCACCAGGAAGTAATCGGCGAAGCCTTTCATTCCGATGATGCCGAGCTCGTGCTCGATCCGGTCGCGCGTGACCGGTGCCACCACGCCGTAGCGGCGGACGGCGCCTTCGTAGGCCTGCGCGCGCAACTGCGCGAGCGCGTCGTCAGTGTCGGATGCCCTCGGGGCAATGGTGCGCCCGATGGGGATGCGATACTGACAGCGTTCGGCAAGGACATCGGCGGCGGTAAAGGCGTCGGGGAGGTCGGGAAAGTGCCGTTCGATGTCGCTCGCCGGCCGGAGCCAGGCATCGCGCGGCCACGGTGCCTCTACCTGCGCGAGCGTGGTGTTGTGATGAATCGCGAGCAGCAGCCGGTGGCGATTCCAGTCTTCGGCGTTGGCGCAGACCACGCCGCCGGTGACCACCGATGGAATGCCGAGTCGGCGCGCGGCGGCCTGCACCTGATGACGGCCGGGCTCGGGGCGGAGTTCGGCGTAGAGCCCCGCGGGGCCGGAGAGTTTCACCAGCCGTTCGAGCAGATCGATGTTGCGCGAGAGCACAATGAGGCCGGCACGATCGACGGCCAGTTGTGCACTCAGGGCAAGGTCGGGATTCCAGTGGATCGCGGTGGCCGCGCGGCAGAGTGAGGCCCAACCGCGCGCATCCTCGGCGAGCACCACGGCTTCGTGCGCACGAGTGACGAGGTGGCATCCGAGAATGGGGCGGATGCCGGCGGCCTCACAGGCGCGCTGGAACTCCACCGCGCCGTAGACGCCGTTGGTGTCGGTGAGGGCGAGGGCACGATAGCCGCGCTGGGCAGCGGCCTGCGCGAGTGCCTCGGGCGATGAAGTGCCCTGGCCAAAGGAGAACCAGGAGTGGACGTGGAGATGAGTGAACACGGGGAGTCATTGCGAGGCCCGGAGGGCCGAAGCAATCCGGGTGAGGATTGCTTCGCCGCCTTCGGCCTGAGGAGCACTGCCGCGCTGCGCCCGGATTGCTTCGCCGCCTTCGGCGGCTCGCAATGACTGCCCGATGGGGCAGTCGGAGGTGTGCGCGCCCGGCAGCCTCCCAATGCTCATCAGGAACTCGCCCACGATTTCGCCGCCCATGAACTTGAACTCCTGTTTCATCCGCTTGACCCATTGTTCCTTGCTCAGCTCGCCCTGGGCGTCGAGCCACGCGGCGAAGGAGCCGTGCGAGGCGATGATGCCGACGATCACGCCGGCGTTGTGGATGGCGGCGTCGACCTTGAGGCGATTGCGGATGATGCCAGCGTCGGCGAGGAGGCGGGCACGGTCGACCTCGCCATAGCGTGCGACCACGTGGGGATCGAAGCCGCCGTAGGCGGAGCGAAAGGCCTCGCGCTTCTTGAGAATGGTGAGCCAGGAAAGGCCGGCCTGGTTGATCTCGAGCACGAGCCGCTCGAACAGCCCGGCGTCGTCGCGCAGCGGGAAGCCGTACTCGGTGTCGTGATAGGGGCCGTGGACGGGATGGCCTGGGGCGCTGAGGCAGTACGTCATACCGTGATCTCGAGCCTCCGGCATTCGCTACCTTCCAGTATGCGCGCCATCGCCCTCCCCTCCCTCGAAATCGTTGACCGCCCCGACCCGGTTCCTGCTGCCGGACAGATCGTGGTGGCCGTGGGTGCCATCGGGCTGAACCGGGCCGACCTGCTGCAGCGCGCCGGGAAGTATCCGCCGCCGCCCGGATGGCCCGACGACATTCCGGGAATGGAGTACGCCGGCACCGTGATTTCCATTGGTGCTGAGGTGACCCTCTGGCAACCAGGCGACCGCGTGATGGGGCTGGTGGGTGGCGGTGCTGCCGCGGAACAGCTGGCCGTGCACGAAACCGAAGTGCTGCGAGTGCCCGAGGGGATGACGCTCCGACACGCGGCCGCAATTCCCGAGGCCTTCCTGACGGCGTGGGATGCGCTGGTGCTGCGCGGCAAAGTGCGCCCGGGCGAGCGTGTCCTGATGCACGCGATCGGCAGCGGCGTCGGAACGGCGGTGTCACAACTCGCGCGGGTGCTGGAAATCGAGTTGATCGGCAGTTCGCGTACGCCTGCGAAACTGGTGCGCTGCGAGGCACTGGGGATGCACCACGGCGTGCTCACGACCGACCCCGACTGGCCCGCGCAGGTGGGTGCCCCAGTCGATGTGATCATCGACACACTCGGTGCTGCCGCACTGGAAGCCAACCTCGGCCTGCTGGCACCACGCGGCCGCCTCGTGCTGCTGGGCACGCTCACGGGGGCGAATGCACCGGGGATTGACCTGGGCATTGTGCTCAGGCGCCGGCTGGAGATCATCGGCACGGTGATGCGGGTCAGGTCGCTGGCAGAACGGGCCGAGTTGCTGGAACTCTTTGCCGCAGCCGTGCTACCGCACTTTTCCAGGGGGGCGCTGCGGCCAGTGGTTGAGACGGTGCTGCCGATGCACGACGCCGGGCAGGGATACGAGCTGCTCGCCAGCAACGCCACCTTCGGAAAGGTGGTACTGGCGTGGGAGGGATAGCGGCAGCGCGGAACGGGCATAGCGGCTTCTGAGGAAGTGATACCGAAGATACACCGAAGTATGAAAAAGGTCAAATTGGCCAGATTGGGCCGAAAATCCACCAAAAAGACGTCATTTTCAGCCCAGAAACGTCGATTTCCAGCTTTCCAGCGCCAGCAGTCCCCAGAGCACCTCGGCGTGATCGGCCTGGCCGTTCCGGTGGCTGGTGATCAGCTGCTCAAGCAACGGGCGCGGGAGCAGTCGACGGCTGATGCTCCCGGCATCGAGGATCGGGTCGAGACGGGCGCCGAGACCCTTGGGAGAACGGAACCACTGCGCGAGCGGAAAGGAGAAGCCGTTCTTGGATCGCGAGACGAGGTTTGGTGGCAGGAACTGCTGTGCGATCTGCTTGAGGATCCACTTGCCGGTGCCGCCCCGGAGTCGTGCGCTCGCTGGGGTGCGGAAGGCGAGTTCCACGAGACGATGATCGAGAAAGGGCACCCGGGTCTCGACCCCGTGCGCCATACTCATCTTGTCCTGGCGCATCAGGATCGGCGGGAGATAGCTCTTGAGGTCGTAGTAGAGCGCCTGATTGAGCGCGCTCGTGCGAGCCGCGGGCGCGAGCAGTGCCACCCTGCGCGCAACCACTTCCGACACCGACGCCGGATCCAGCTGGGCCGCGAAGTTTGCGAAGCCTCGCGCCGTGCTGAGCGCGATGAACTCCGCTGGCGAGCGGGTGAGCGCGCTGCGCAATGATGCCACGCGACCAGTGCTACCAGCAGGAAGAAGCGGAGCAATGGGCCGGAGCCAGCGCCTCGCAGTGGCGTGCCGCTGCAGCCAGGCATAGCGATGGTATCCGGCGAAGGTCTCGTCGGCACCTTCGCCGGTGAGCAGCACCGTGGCGAGTGGCTTGGCGGCGCGACAGAGCGAATAGATGCCCATCGAGTTCGCGTGGGCGAGCGGTAGATCGTGATGCCAGGTGAGGGTGTCAAGCGTGCTCGCGAAATCCTGCTCGCGAGCGATGATCTCGTGATGCTCGGTGTGATAGCGCCCCGACACTGTGCGTGCCTCGGTCAGTTCGCTGAATCCCGGCTCCTCAAACCCCACGCTGAAGCTCTGCACCGTGGGCCGTCCGGCCCGCGCCATCGCTGCGGTCACGAGCGCCGAATCCAGGCCACCACTCAGCTGCACGCCGATGGGCACATCGCTCATTTCCTGGAGTGCCACGCTCTCGAACAGCAACTCGAGCACTTCTCTCTCCAGCTCCTCCTCCGAAGCATCGCTCGATGGCGCGATGGCGACGTCCCAATACTGCGCTGTGGTCACCGTGCCATCGGCACTTACCGAGAGCCAGTGCCCGGGCAGCAGCGAGTGGATGCCTTCAAAGAGGGTCTGGCTTCCGGCGAGTGAACGATAGAGCAGTTGTTCGGTGAGGCGTGCTTCGTTCAGCGCGGGCGAGATGCCGGGCACGGCAAAGAGTGCCTTGATCTCGGAGGCGAAGTGCACGCTGCCGGCACTAGCGCGGTAGTAGAGTGGCTTGATGCCGAGTCGGTCGCGCGCAAGGAAAAGTTCGCCGCTGTGCCGATCGTAAATGGCGAAGGCGAACATTCCGTTGAAGTGCTCGACGCACTGCCGACCCCACGCCTGCCAGGCATAGAGGATGACTTCGGTGTCGGAATGCGAGTGGAACTGGTAGCCGCGCCCTTCGAGCTCGCGGCGCAACGCCTGGAAGTTGTAGATCTCGCCGTTATGCACCACCACGACATTGCCGTCGTCGCTGACCATTGGCTGCGCGGCACGGTCGCTCAGGTCGACGATCTTGAGGCGGCGATGGCCGAGCCCCACGTGACCATCGATATAGAGATCGGCGCCGTCGGGGCCGCGATGTGCCAGCGTGTCGCGCATCGCACGCAGTTCGTCGGGCGCGACCGTGGTGCCGCGTGGCTGCCGGATGCCACAGATGCCGCACACGCTCAGGGCACCGGATGCAGCGGGTGGTGGGTCGGGCAGCGCGAGGGGATCACCGGTACCACTCCTGTCAGCCAGTTACTCCAATATCGTGGGAGGCGAGCGATTCGCGATCGCGCCGCCTCACGGGTTTTCCGCGCAAGAGTGGGGCCGCCGGCTGGCTGGTCGCCTGAGGTGAGCGGAGCAGCACGTCGCGGACGCCATCGAGGGCCTGCTGCAGTGCGGCGGCTTCGGGGCGCGCCTGCGCCACGGGGTCGGGCCAGAGTTCCAGCTGACAATGGGTGTCGCGGAGTTCATCGGCCACCAGGGTGACGCTGCGCACCGAGACGCGCCGAGCGAGTGCCGCGTCGAGCGCCGTGCAGGCCACCCGCCAGAGATCGGCGTCGAGTGCCCACGGCGGGACCCGAATGGCACGCTCGGCCGTGGCATCGTCGACGTGGCGCACCGTCACCACGAGCCGAGCGGCGCTGAAGCCGCGGGCGCGCAGTCGCCGGCCGAGTCGTTCAGTGAGCGGGCGCAACATCGCGTGCAATAGCGTGCGATCGTTGGTGTCGCTCGCGAGCAGGTGCGTCACCCGACACTCGGCGCGCACTTCGGGTGGAATCACCGGCCTGAGGTCGATGCCCTGTGCGTGGCGATGCAGGGTGCGGCCCGCGGCACCAAAGACCACGCGCAGTGGTTGCTCGCCGAGCGAGGCGACTTCACCGATCCACTCGAGGTGGTAATCATCGAGACGTTCGCGCATCCGCTCGGGCACATCGGGAAGCAGCGCAATGCGTTCGGGGGCGAGGAACGCCGCTTCGTGACCGGCCGTCACCGACCAGATATCAGCACCAGCTTCGCGCTTCACCACCGTGGCGGCTGCCTCACTCACCAGCTTGTTGATCGCCACGCCAACGGCAAGCGGAAGTGAGAGCCGGCTGCGCGCCTCACGCTCGAGTCGCTGGGCCACATCAATGGCCGGACCGAAGAGCCCCTCGGTACCGGTGATATCGAGATAGGCGTGACCCCAGCCGCGCGGTTCAATGACCGGGGCCACCCGGGCCAGGATCCCGTGGAGGGCGCGGTGGGCGGCAGCGTAGCGGCGGGGATTGGGGGGCCTGACGATCACATCGGGGCAGACCCGGCGGGCCAGTGCCACGGCCATCCCCCGCTCGAGCCCGGCGCTCCGCGCCTCGGCGCTGACGGCCAGCAACACCGCGCGATCGGCCGCCAGGGGCGCGATCGCCAGTGGGCGGCGGCGCAGCTGGGGGTCGCTGAGCACCTCCACCGTGGTGCAGAAGGCGGGAGGGTCGACAAAGAGGATGGTCTTCACGAGGTCAACATTTCCGGGCCACTGGGCGTAACACTTTATTGTGGCCGGCCCGCCGGGTTGGCACAGCACAACATCCATCCAGCCCGGAGTGCCCGTGTTTCGCGTTTCCCAGAGTGCGCGCGTCAGCGCGTTGTTGCTTGGCACCGTTGTGGCCGCCGTGACGGTGGCGGCGGCCCAGGCCCCGCTCAATCGGTACGGCTATCCCGAAAAGCACACGCCGAAGGCCACGACGGCTGCGATCACTGCGGCCGACCTGATGACCCGGCTCTACATCTTCGCCGATGACTCGATGGAAGGACGGCAGGTGGGTCGAGTCGGCAATATGAAGGGCACCAACTACATCGCCGGTGAACTCAAGCGGCTCGGCATTGAGCCCGCCGGAGACAACGGCAGCTACTTCCAGACGCTGCCGTACATCCAGCGCAAGTTCACCGAGCAATCGACGCTGAGTGTCAACGGTACGGCGCTTCGCTTCAATGCCGACTTCGTGCCGGTGCCGGGCGCGCGTGCGCCCAAGGCGATTGCCAATGCCACGGTGATCTACGGCGGCGTGGCCGGTGACACCAGCAAGCAGATCACTGGAGCCGATGCAGCTGGGAAGTTTGTGATTCTCTCGCCGGCGCCTGCTTCGAGCGCCCCCGCGGGTGGACCTGGTGGTGGCCGCGGCGGTTTTGGCGGCGGTGGCGGTGTGGCCGCACGCTTCCCCGACGCCGTAGCGGTCGCAACCATCGATCTCGACGCGCTCTCGCCGGGTGCGCGCGCGGCACTCAACAATCCCGCGGCGCAGATGCAGCGTGCGGCTCCTGCTGGTGGTGCGGGCGGCAGTGACATCATTGTGAACCGCGATGGTCGCGTGGGCGTGGTGCGTGCTGGTGCGCTGGTGTCGGGCGTGCTGCCCGCTGGCCAGACGGCGGCTGGCGTGCAGGCCTATGCCGATTCGATTGCCCGAGCTGACTCGATCGCGCGTGCCAATCGCCCGGCGGGCAATGCTCGTGGGCGCGGTGCCTTTGGTGGTGGCGCGGCCAGCACCGACGCGCCGGCTGCCGTGTTCCGCATCAGCGGTGCGGCTGCCACGACGCTGCTGGGCAAGCCGGTGAATGCGATGATGGCGCCGGGCACCACTGGCGGCACGGCGAGCGCCACGCTCGACTATCGCGAGACCCCCACCAACTACGGCCGCAACGTGGTCGCGGTGATCCGGGGCAGTGATCCGAAGCTGCGCGGCGAGTATGTGGCGCTCGGTGGTCACAACGACCACATCGGCTATCGTGCCGTGGCCGTGGATCATGACTCGGCTCGTACCGCCGCCAGTATGCGGCTCCGGATGCAGATGGCGACGGGTGACCTGCTCGCGCTGACGCCCGAGCAGCAGGCGTCGGTGCACGTGAATGTCGATTCGCTCCGGAAGATCCGTCCGGCGCGCGCCGACTCGATCAACAACGGTGCTGACGACGACGGCTCCGGCTCGATGGGCGTGCTCGAAATTGCCGAGGCGATTTCGAAGATGCCGGTGAAGCCGAAGCGGTCGATTCTGTTTGTATGGCACACGGGCGAAGAGGCCGGGTTGGTGGGCTCGTCGTACTTCGCGTCGAACCCGACGGTGCCGATTGATTCGATCGTGACGCAGATCAATATTGATATGATCGGTCGCGGCCGGGCCGAAGACATCATCGGCGGCGGCGACAACTATGTGGGTGTGCTGGGCGCCAACCGGCTCTCGGGCGACCTGGGCCGGATCCTCGACGAGGTCAATGCCAAGCGCACCAAGCCGATTGGCCTCGACAACCGCTTCGACGATGCCACGCTCGGCACGCCGGTGAACGGCGTGGTGCACTGGCCCGGGTACAACAACATCTACGGCCGCAGCGATCACGCGAACTATTCCAACAAGTGCATCCCGATCGTCTTCTTCTTCACCGGATTGCACGGCGACTACCATCAGGTCACCGATGAGCCGCAGTACATCGATTACCCGCACTACGCCAAGATCACCAACTTCATCAAGGATCTGGCGATTGCGGTGGGCAATGCTCCGGTGCGCCCGGCGCTCGACCAGGCCTGCGTCCGGCGGTAGCTCACGCAGCACGGCACGCTCACCAGTGCGGTGAGCAGCGAACCCGGTACACGAACAGCGTGTGCCGGGTTTGTTGCGTTGGTGCCGCCGCTTCAGGTGGCAACGCCCCACAGCTCCATCTGTCCCGCGCCGCTCCAGCGTTCGTGGAAGGTGCGGTCGCGGCGTGCGTGGGGCAGGCCGACCTCTTCCTGCAGCGCCGTGAGTCGTGCCTTGAGGGCGGTGGCGTAGTCGCGATCGACGCCGTTGCGCATCTGGTAGTGCTCGCGATAGCGGCGCGCGAGGGCAGGGCGTTCACGATCGAGCCACGGCAGCAGGGTGTGGCGCGTGGCGCGGCCCATCCGGAGCGGATCACCGGCGGCCCACGAGGCACCGGCCTCGCGCGCGGCGAGCAGCAGGGCGCGCATTGCATCGCGACTGTCGGTGAGGCCCGGGAGAATCGGCGCCATCAATAATCCCACCGGCACGCCGGCATCGGCGAGAATGCGCATCGCGCGCAGTCGTGCGGCCGGAATGGGAGTGCGCGGTTCCAGCTGGCGCAGCAGCGGGGCATCGAGCGAGGCGAGCGAGATGTGGACCGAGAGCTGGTGTCGTTCACTCAGCTGCGCGAGCAGTGCGGCGTCGCGCGCAATGAGTGCCGACTTGGTGATGATGCCGAGGTGGAGCCCCTGGTGCTGGCGGAGGAGCTCGAGCAGTTCGCGCGTGAGCCGGAAGCGGCGTTCGGCTGGTTGATAGGGATCGGTGGCGGTGCCGATCACGATCGGGACGGTACCGACGCGGGCGGCGTTGAGTGTGCGGGCGAGCACGGCGGCGGCGCCCTGCTTGATGAGGATGCGTTGTTCGAATGCCTTGGCCGCTGGGAGTGCCGCTGCTTCGCGTGCGGTGGCTGGTGCACCGGGGCGATTGGCTGCGCGTTCCACGGTCCAGCGATGGGTCTCGCGGGCGTAGCAATAGGTGCAGCCAAATTCGCAGCCCACGTAGGGGTTGATGGACCAGAACACCATCCCGGTGGAGGCGGGCGGATTGAGCACGCCGCGCGGCGGGAGCGAGAGGTAGCGCGTGGCGCGCTGGCCGGTGCCGCTGGGGCTCTCGAGTTCGAGCCAGGCGGCGTAGCTCTGCGGCGGGGCGGCACTCCCTCCGGGGGGGAGGGCCGAGGCGGGGGCAATCATCCGCACTTCCCCCAGCCGCAGGCCACGCAGGTCACGCAGCCGGAGGTATGGGCCACCGGTCCGTTGCAGTCGGGGCAATGGGTCAGGGCCGCGGCGGTGAAGGGGTTGGGCGCGGGCCGCGCGGTCGGGCCGCCGGGGCGAGAGGCGGGTCGGGCGGCGATACGGGCGAGGGTGGGAGGGATGAGCATTGGGGGCTCGTCTTTCGGGGTTTATTCGGGATGACGTACCGAATATACGCCGAAAGAGATCTGCGTCAATCTGGAATCCCAATTCGTCGATCGTCGGGCGATGGCCGTCGATCGATGAGCGATCCGCACTGTCAAGCCAGCGCGTAACCAGGGACGAGTTGAAAAGGAGGGTGAACGAGCTGCTGCTCCAGTCCTGCCGATCCCGTCCGATAATTCCAGTTGTTGGATTCTGTTGACGTCCCTCCGTTCCCCTGAGCGAGGTGTTGACAATGTCTGCCACTTCCCGTTCGACGGCTACCATCGGCACCCTCTGCCTCACCGCCGCTCTCATCTGCGTTCCGACGACGCTCCTCCACGCTCAACGACCCACCAAGCAGAAGCCACCTGCGGCCCGCGCCATCCTCGTCCCCGGTGGGGTTGTTGTCACGCCGAAGGGCGGTGGTCCAGTCACGGTCACTCCCAGCGGCTCGTCGGCAACGTCCTTCCTGGTCTGGAACAACACGGCCATCGCGCAGACCTTCTCGTTCCATTGCACACCGAGTGGACAGGTGTCCTCGTGCACACCAGATATGTCGAGCTACTCCTTCGACGCGCACGAGACCGTCGACGTGGCGGTGAGTTTCGATGTCGGGAGTGCCGGCTCAGGCGAAGTCGCTCTGGTGGCCACTGGCAGCTCGAGTGATAGCGGCTGGGTCTACGTCACGGTGGCGGGAGTGTCTGCCCCCACGGTCACGCAGCCCCGGCAGGCCGATTCGGTGGTGACGCACGACCGCTGTCTCACCGCTGGCGCCGGGATTGGCGCGTTCTCCTGCGGTGCGGGACTCTGGTTCCTCGGCACGCCGAGCGTCACGACGCTCGATCGCGCGAGATCGCTCACATTGGTGCACAACAGCGCCACCGCCGGGCTGCAGCCGATCATCGCGGCGAACGTCGACCTTTCGGCCGCCAACCCGACTCTTGACCACGTGACCGCGGTGCTCACCGTGGCCGATACCGTCCGGCAGACCTCGCGCTACACCGCGTGGAGCAGTGGGACGAAACAACTGGCACTCAGCTGGGATGCGGGGAATGCTCCCACGGGTGCGTACCCATACTCGCTTACGGTGCGCGCGGTGGCGACGGGAGACTCACAGGCCACCACGGTGTCGGGCGTCCTCTTCGTCGTCAATCGGCGTTTCAACACCACGGGAGCTGGCTGGGAGTGGCTCGGCGTCGAGCGCCTGGTCTTCGACCAGCCGCGGACCTCGGGGAATCACCACATTCTCTGGGTCGGCGGTGACGGCTCGGCCAAGCTGTATCGACAGGTGACCTCAACGCGTTGGGTGGCGCCGCCCGAAGCATTCCGCGACACCATTGTGTACGCGAGTGGCGAATACACGCGGACGCTGCGGCACGGTGTGCAGGTGATCTACGACAGCACGGGCCGACACGTCCGCACCAGCAACCGGGTAACGCAGGTCACCCAGTTCTACTGGGGCAGCGCCACGCGGCTCGACTCGGTGCGTGTCCCGCCGACCGGGAGTGGTGGCCGGATGTTCCGGATGCACTACAACGGCTCCGGCCTGCTCGACAGTATCCGTGTCGGCTCGGGCAAG
Organism: Gemmatimonadota bacterium; assembly: GCA_040389605.1. Taxonomy (GTDB): domain Bacteria; phylum Gemmatimonadota; class Gemmatimonadetes; order Gemmatimonadales; family GWC2-71-9; genus Palsa-1233. Next base: position 2,013 of record JAZJZU010000014.1, on the reverse strand, counting down.
GATGTTGGAGTTACGGTCTCCACGGTCGGTAGCGGATTGCCGGAACTCCTGCAGTGGCGCTGGCCTGATGGCACCTGGCTCAGTCCGAACTACACCACCGAAGGACGCCTCAACGAGACGCTCGACAGTCGGGGCGGCCAGACGTCGATGACCTACGGCAGCCACGGCCTGCTGACCCAGGCGATGCAGCGCACCGGCGTGGTCGGTGCGCTCGACAGCGCCACGACCTACTTCACGCCGTGGCAGGCGGCCGGTTTCGCGAGCGGCGGCGGCACCCAGACGCCTGGGGACACCGCGAATGCGGTCACCACCGTGGAAGGTCCGCGAGGTGTGGGAGATGTCGCGGTCTTTCACCTCGATGCCTGGGGGGCTCCCATCGAGACCAAGGATCCACTCGGCGTGAAGACGACTTTCACGCGAGGCAACTCGTTGGTGCCGGCACTGGTGACGGAGGTGAAGTATCCCAACAACCACCTGGCGCAGATGACCTGGGACTCGGCCGGAAATCTGCGGACGCTGGTCGATAGTACCTGGGGCGCGCGAAAGTTTCCGCGGCAGGTGACAACGTGGCTGTATGGGTGGTCCAATGCGCCACAGTCGCCGAGTGCGATGGTGGGGACCATCAACGACACCACCAAGTATGCCTACACGTCGCTGGGCCTGCTGGACTCCATCATCGACCTGCGGCAGCATCGGACAAAGTACGTCTACGCCGCGACCGACGACACGACGCGAGGACAGATCCAGCAGGTCATCGAGCGGCAGGTCGAGACCTGGCTCCAGAACATTGGCGCCGACTCGTTGCGCGACCAGACCACGACGGTGAACTACAACAGCAGCGGCAACTCGATCCGGGTCGAAAGCCCAAGCGGTGGGATCCAGCGTCTCGGGCGAGACAGTGACGGCCGGATCGTCGCGGATACCAATGCAGTGGGCTGGGTCCAGACCATCACCTGGGATGCGATGGATCGGCAGACCCGGCGCATCGTGGGCCGAGCCGCGACGATTGTCAGCAATTGCATCGCCGCGGAATTCAACTGCACGGACAAGGTGCTGGATGGCCTGAACCCTGCGGGGAGTGCGGACACGACCCTGGCCACCTATACGGATGGCCTGCTGAGCCAGCTTCTGGATCCTCGCGGGGTACCTCGTAGTTATCGATACGATCTTCGGGGGCTAATGCGTGCAGAGATCGATCAGGCGAGTGCAGTGGACTCGGCGGTCTATGACAGGGCAGGGCTGGTCATTACGAACCGAAACCGGCTCGGGCTCTCGGTCACGACGGCGTACGATCAGGCGAAGCGGCCCGTGCGCACGGTCATCCCTGCTCGCACGATGTCGACGATGCCAGGTACGCCGGTCGCACCGAAAGACTCGATCGCGACTGCATACGACTCCCTCGGCAATGTCCTGACCCAGCATAATCACTGGGGCACGATCCGAAAGACATACTACGAGAACGGGGCACTGCGCTCCGAAGTGGTCGCGCCGGACAGCTCCCAATGGTTGCTCGCGGATTCGACCCACTATGACTATGACGTTGCTGGTCGACTCCAGAAACTGACGTGGCAGAACGGCGACTCCGTCAAGTACTACTACGCGATTAGCGGTGACCTTGATTCGATGCGGGTGGATCTCCGGACCAACGGAAGTCCCAAGACGCAACTCTTGCGCTTCACCTGGGACGGGATGGGCCGGAGGAAGCGGATCATCTATCCATCGATGAACACCGCCGCGATCTACTCCTACGACCGGATCGGGACGCTTCGGCAAGTCTTCGCATATGACTCCCTCTCCATGGCGACGACCAATCGATTCAATACGACCTTCCGCCAGGATAGCGTCGATGTATTGGGTCGGCCGCTCACACAGCTGGTGAACTGTCGTACCAGCACCTCCGGCAGTCCGCCTGCGCTTCCCTGTGGTGACTGGTTACCCACCAGCACCGAGATGCGATACAATCGCCTCGGCTCGCTTGTCTACCAGAACCAGCTCAACTTCAGTTCGCCAGTG
>JAZJZU010000013.1:42616-42902 GCA_040389605.1 Gemmatimonadota bacterium | reverse complement strand
GAGACCCGCCCTGCGGGATGGTCACTGCCAGTTCACGAGAGTCCCCATTGCCACGAAGTGCTCTCGCTGAACGTCCCGCCCGGTCTCTCCCGGTGTCGCCGATTCGCTCGCGTCCGGGTCTGGTGGCAATCCCCACCTTGGCCGGTTGCTCCTGCCGCTCATCGGGAACTCGTTTCAGAGATCATGGAAGCGGCGGCCATGGCTGACACGCCCTGCGTCTTGCGACCGGTCTGCATCAGAACCGCACGGTCGCCGCTCCACGCACTCAGGAAGGGAACTGAACCCT
>JAZJZU010000013.1:31741-42606 GCA_040389605.1 Gemmatimonadota bacterium | reverse complement strand
CGCTCCTCGGCGCATCCACAAGGGGTGACCATCCGCACCATCCCTACCGGTCCACTGTCGGAAGCTTCCCGGTAGGTCTCTGAGCCCCGCCCGTCTGTCCGGACCGCCATCGGTCTCTCCCGATCGCCTCTGCCGTCTCTCCGGCTGTCACGGCCTCTGCCTTCCGTCCTCGGCGTGCGCTGTTTCCACGCGCCAGGCAAGGGGAACCGAGATCCGACTCTCGGTGTGCTACCGCCTGCGCGACTTGTTTACTGCACGTGGAGTGCCGGTCTTGAAAGCCAGTCGGCTGCGGCGTCCCGCCCCGACCACTCCTCCGGCTGCTGCCTGTTCGGTGAGCGATACAGCCGTACGCTCGGCGCCGCCATCCAGGGGGTCCATCCCGGGTTCCGGCCCGGCCCTTCAGGTTTGCGTCCCGCCCCCGGAGTTGAACCGGGTATTTACGTGCGTCTGATCAATGGCGAACCACTGGCCGCACGGGCGGGGGTCACGGTCAGGCAGGTGATCCTCACTACCGGATGCGGGGCCCTCAAAGCCTGTCCCCGGTAGATCATGGGAGCCTTGCGGTGCGGAAATCCCCAGATCCGGTGGTGTTCGGACCGGGCGCACCTTCCTGCCGTGACAAGTCGATCAGTTGCGGGTCGTGGCCAGGGCCGAGATGTCGATGCCCTTGGCCGCGATCGCGTTCAGGTAGTCGGTGGTGAGCTGGGGGCCGTCGTGCTTGCGGGTGTTGCCGAAGATACCGAAGCGCAGTGCCCAGCGGTGGATCCCCTCACGGGTGAACGACTCGCCGGTGCGCTCCTGGATCTCGTACCCGATCTGCTCCCACGAGAGCCAGGTGTCGCCGGGCGTCCGGCGGACGGCCAGGAAGCGCTCCAGCGGGCCGTGCTTGCCGAGCAGCTGGGACACCATGCGCATCTCGCGGGTGGTGCCCCCGCTGTTCTGTCGGTCCGACATAGGCGTCGCCTCCCTGGTCATCGTCGTTGGTCGCCGGCCTGAAATTCCTGCTCGGCTCGTCGTTGCTGGTGCTCCGCTGGGCGCGTGCGACCGCCGAGGCGCGCAAGCTGCGCGATCGCGCGCTGAGCGAGGCCGTGAAGCGGCTCTGCTTTGAACGGCGGCCCGGCGTCGGCAGCTACGATCCGTTTGCGAAATTGATCGCCGACGTGGTGGCGCGCTGGCCGTTGGCACGCCTTGAAGCCGCTGTGGCCTCGACGCTGGCAGCCGATGCCTCGCTCAAGACCACCACGATCTCCGACGAGGTCGGAGTACTGACTGACCTGACCCTGACACTCGCCGCCACCCGGGCGAGGAAGGCTGCGTGATGCGTCACCTTGAACAGAATCTTCCGGGACACCGTCCCCTCGGCCGTTTCCTCCCCTCGCTCGTTGCGCTGGTCATTCTGCTGTGTCTGCCAGGGTCGATGCGGGCGCAAACCAGCGCTCCGCCGTTTCAGGACGTCATCCGTCTTGCCCAGGATGGCTACGGCGATTCGGCCCGGGTGCTGATCGGCAGGACGCTCGCAAAGCTCCCGACCAGCGACCCGCTCTATCCCGAGGCACTCTACACCGCAGCCACTGTAGCCAAGAGCGGCGAAGAGATGCGTACGCTCTTTTCGCGCGTCGCGATCGAGTTTTCTTCCTCGGCGTGGGCCGATCGTTCGATGCTGCGCCTCGCGCAGCTCGATTATGGCAGCGGCGACAGCGAGAGCGCGGTCGGCCGGATCCGCCGGCTCTTCAACGATTATCCCACGTCGCCCGTGCTTCCCTCAGCGGCGCTCTGGGGCTCGCGCGCAGCATTCGACCACAAGGATGTGCAGCTCGGATGTGACTGGATCACCAAGGGCCTCGCGCTCGTGGGCGACGACGTGGAACTGCGCAATCAGCTCGAGTTCGCGAAGCAGCGCTGCGCCATCGGGCCGGGGGTCGAGATGGCACCCGCGAATGCCGACTCGTTGCGGGCCAAGCCTGCCGTTGAACCCGCGCCATCCCGCGCCGACTCCCTCCGCGCCAAGCCGCCGGCCGCGCGTCCGGCCGCTCAGGTGAGTGGCGGCAAGTGGCGGGTCCAGGTGGCGGCTATCAGTGACAAGTCGGCCATTCGCCGGGCGATCCAGAAGATCGAGAGCACGGGACTGAAGGCCTACCAGGTGGCCGGACCGCGCGGACTCACGAAGCTGCAGGCGGGACCGTTCACCACCCGCGAGGCGGCAGCCGCGAAGATCGCGACCCTCAAGGCGGCGCTTGGCGGCTCGCCCTTTGTGGTGCAAGTCCCCTAGGCGGCCGTTGGGCCGGGCCGCCCTACTTAGATTTGCGCCGTGCCTGAAGCCGCCGTTACTCCGCTGCTCGCTCAATACCGCGAGATCAAGGCGCGTCACCCCGACGCGATCCTCTTTTTCCGGATGGGCGACTTCTACGAGATGTTCTACGAAGACGCGCAGGTTGCCGCCCGCGCGCTGAACATCACCCTCACTGCCCGCGGCGACGGCGTGCCGCTCGCCGGTGTGCCGGTGAAGTCGGCCGCCGGCTACCTGCGTCAGTTCGTGGCCCAGGGATTCCGGGTCGCCATCTGCGAACAGGTCGAAGACCCCCGGCTCGCCAAGGGGATCGTCAAGCGCGCCGTGGTCGAGACCGTCACACCCGGTGCCTTCCTCGACGAAGACTGGACGCCCGGCTCCCGCAACAACTGGATGGTGGCGGTCTCCACGGGAGAAGCAGCCCACGGCGTCGCGGCACTCGATCTCTCCACCGGCGAATTCCTGCTCGAGACCGTCGCTGCGGATGGCCTCGCCGAGGCGCTCGGGCGCCTCGCGCCGGCAGAAGTGATCGTGCCGAAGGAAAGCGGCGTCGCGCTCGAAGACGGGGTGCTGCGCACTCCACGAGAACAGTGGGAATTCGATGCCGCCCTCGGCGGCGAAGAACTCGCCCGCCGCCTGCAACTCGCTTCGCTCGACGGGCTCGGACTCTCGGCCGACGACGCGCCTGCAATCGGCGCGGCTGGCGCGTTGCTGCGCTACCTGATGGAACTCCAGCCACAGGGCCTGCCACAGCTGGGTCGCCCCGCGATCCGTCGCAGCGATGAGCTCTGCTGGCTCGATGAGATGACGCGCCGCAACCTCGAACTGGTCGAGCCGCTGCGCGCGGGTGCCAAAAACGTCACCCTGCTCGAGACGCTCGATCGGACGATGACACCAATGGGCGCGCGGCTGCTGCGGCAGTGGCTGCTCTCGCCACTGCGCGACCCGGTACGGATCAACGCCCGCCTCGATGCCGTCGAGACACTGCACACGGCAGGGCGCGCGCGCGCCGAACTACGCGCCGCGCTCGACGGCGTGCGTGACGTCGAACGCCTCGCCGCCCGCGCCGCCGCCGGTCGCGCCAACCCCCGCGAACTGGGCGCGCTGCGCGATTCGTTTCTTCGGATTCCGGCGGTTCTGGAATCTCTGCGTGAATTGGTGAATCGCGATACGCACACCATTGCGGGCGCGGCGGGGGGCGCCGTGGTACGGGCGCAGCATGCTGCGCCCCTACACGCGCCCCTACACGCGCCCCAACCTGCGCCCCTGACCTCGACGTCCCTCGCGTATGTGGCAGATCATCTCGATCCGCTCACCGACATCGCGACCGAACTCGCGCGCGGACTGGTCGAACGCCCACCGATCGCCATCGTCGATGGCGGTGTGATCGCCCCGGGCTTCGATGCCGAGCTCGACGAACTCCGTGACCTGCGCGACAACGGCAAGCAGTCACTCGCCGGCATCCAGCAGCGCGAGCGCGAGCGCACCGGGATCACGTCGCTGAAGGTGGCCTTCAACCGCGTATTCGGCTATTACATCGAGATCACCAACGCGAACGCGGCCAGTGTTCCGGCCGACTACGAACGACGCCAGACGCTCACGAACGCCGAGCGCTACGTCACCCCCGAGCTCAAGGAATACGAGGCGAAGGTCCTCGGCGCCGAAGAGCGGATTGCCGAGCGGGAGGCAGAGCGCTTTGCCGAGCTGCGCGATCTCGTCGGGAGTGCCATTGGCCGGGTCCAGGCCACGGCACGTCTGATTGCCCGCCTCGACGTGCTCGCGGCACTGGCCGAGACGGCGGTCGCGGAGCGTTACGTCAGGCCGGTTGTGCACGAGGGCTACGAGCTCACCCTTGTCGGCAGCCGTCACCCGGTGATCGAGCGGATGATGGCTCGCGAACGATTCGTCCCCAACGACGTGCACTTCGACGAGGCCGCCCGTCTGCTGCTCGTGACCGGTCCGAATATGGCCGGCAAGAGCACCATTCTCCGCCAGATCGGTGTCTGCGTCCTGATGGCACAAATGGGGAGCTTCGTACCGGCCGATTCTGCCAGCATCGGCGTCGCCGACCGGCTCTTTACGCGCGTGGGCGCGAGCGACAACCTCGCCCGGGGCCAGTCGACCTTTATGGTCGAGATGAGCGAGACCTCGGCCATCCTGCACAACGCCAGTTCGCGATCACTCGTCCTGCTCGACGAGATCGGCCGCGGAACCAGTACCTACGACGGTGTCGCCATCGCCTGGGCCGTCAGCGAGCACCTCCACGACCACGTCGGCTGCCGGACCATGTTCGCCACCCATTACCACGAGCTGATGCAGCTCCCCGAGAAGCTTGCCCACGCCCGCAACCTCAACGTGGCAGTGCGGGAATCGACGCAGGGTATCGTCTTTCTGCACCGGCTCGAGGCTGGTGGTACTGATCGCTCATACGGAATTCACGTGGCCCAGCTGGCTGGTCTGCCGGGTTCCGTCGTGAGCCGGGCCGTCGAGGTGCTGGGCACCCTCGAGACGGGGCACCGTGTGGTCCCGGGCGACCCACCCGCCGACCCCGATCCGGCGCAGCCATCACTGTTCGATGCCCTCGCCCGGCCGGCAGAGCCCTCCCCGGCGCAGAAGCGGTCGACGGCAATGGCGGCTCAACTCCGGGCGCTCGATCCCAACTCGCTGACTCCGATTCAGGCATTGATTGAACTGGCGCGGATGCGCGACGAACTCGAAGGGTGACGCGGCCGAACGGTTTCGATGTCGATGGTCTGGTGCCCGAGCCGAGTCGCGAGGCGGTCCGGCGGGGCCTGGCGGAGGTGTTCGGCCCGGAAGCCCGAGGCAGCCTCACACCCCTCACCGGCGGGCGCTCGGGGGCCGTGACCCTGCGAGCAGTGTCAGGCGAAAAGTCGGCCGTGGTCCGGGTGGTCGTGAATCCCCTGCCGTTCAACGATCCCGTCCGCCAGTTCGCGATGATGGCAACCGCGGCCGAGGACGGCGTCGCTCCCCCGGTCTACTTCGCCGATCCTGCCGCCGGCGTGGTGATCTCCGCTTTCATCGAGAGCCAGCCCGTGGGGCAGGCCTTCCGGTCAGACCCAGGCACATTCGCGGCGCTCGGCGCGATGCTCCGACGGCTGCACGATGGTCCCCCGGGCCCGGAGTTTCTCGACGTCTTCTCGTGCATCGAGGGGGCGCGCGCCGTGATCGAATCGGCGGGCCAGAAACTTCCGCCGCTGGTGGAGCGCTACCTCTCCCGCTTCGCAGAGGTCCGAAGCGCATTGCAGCCGCATATGACGCGCGGCGCCTCCCACAACGACCTCAACCCCGGAAACATTCTCTTCGATGGCAATCGACTCTGGATCATCGACTGGGAGTCGGCCTGGCAGAACGATCCGATGCTCGACCTGGCCACCGTGCGGCACTGGTTCCGCCTGCCGCCCGCGGCCGAAGAGCTCCTGCTGAACGGATATTTCGGTGGCGAGCCCACCCCGTTCCAGCGCGCGAAACTCGACCTGATGCAGCAGGTCGTGTCGATCAATTACGCCAGCGTCTTCCTCCTGCTGGCGCTCCAGGACGGCCAGGGAATTCCCCCCCTCGACCCACCCCTCGAGAGCATTCCCGAGTTCGCAGAGGCCACACCGAAGCTCGCCGACGGGAGCCTCAGGCTCGACACGGCCGCGGGAAAAACCGAGTTCGCCCTGATCCTCGTGAAGGACGCGCTCGTGGTCCTCGACCAGCCCGTGACCATCTCGGCACTGGCCACGATCGGCGGCGGAAACCCGCTGCAATAGCCATTGCAGTAATCACCAAAGGCGCGTATGCTGATTACATGCCCAGCGCCGCCGGTGTCCTCTGTCTCGACTTTATCCACCTGGTTGGTGACCCCTCAGCGTTCCTTGAGAGCGGCCCGCTTTCCCCCCGGACCCAGGCCGAAATCCGCCGCTTTCGCACCGCTCTCCGCCGACTCCTTGAGGCCGAAGCCGCCGGTGTCGGCGGCAGTGAACGCGACCTCGACTCCCTCAACCGCATCCTCGCGCAGGCGGGGGCGAGGCGAGGCCTTCGCCCCACGGTGCGGGGCTACGGATGGGGCTGGATCGGCACGCAACCCGACGAGCTCGCGAGACTCCTCTGGCCGGTCGCGTGGTCGGCAGCCCGGCTCCTCGACTCCCCTGACCTGGTTCGCCTCAAGGGGTGCGATGGCTGCGGCCGACTCTTTCTCGACGGCTCCCGAAACCGGTCACGGCGATGGTGCGATAAGGGGGGGTGTGGCAATCGGGTGAACGTCGCACGTTACCGCTCACGGCAGCGCTGACCTCGCCGCGCGCCCCCCTTCCTCTGGGAGCCGACTGTGCCGATTAGCTTCTTCCTATGACCCGGAACTCCTCGCTTCTCCTGCTCGCGATCGCCGCCGCCGGATGCAGCAAGAAACCGCCTCCGGAGACGCCGATCACACCGGCGGTTCCGATCCCCGACGAGAGCCAGATCCCCTATCCCGCCGATCTCTTCAATCGCCGGATCCAGGGTGAGGTGATGCTCTACCTCGTGGTCGATACCACCGGCGCCGTGATCCGTGACTCCACCCGGATCGCCACCTCAAGCGGTCAGGCCGCGTTCGACGCGGCCGCGTTGCAGGCCGCGCAGGCCCTTCGCTTCACCCCGGCCCACCGGGGAGACACCCTGGTCATTGCCCCGATCCAGGTCCCGATCCGCTTCACGCTGCCCGATTCTCTCCTGAGCCCCAGGGACTCCAGCCGATGACGTCGCCTCACCCGACGCCGTACTCGTCCGTGCTCGACACCATTGGACAGACTCCGCTGATCCGGCTCTCCCGGATCGCCGGCGACCTGCGGACCCCCATCTACGGCAAGGCGGAATACGCCAACCCGGGTGGGTCGGTGAAGGACCGGATCGGACTGGCGATCATCGAGGGGGCCGAAAAGTCGGGTGAACTCAAGCCGGGCGGGACGATTGTGGAGGGCACCAGCGGCAACACTGGTGTCGGGCTCGCCATCGCGGCCGCCCTGAAGGGCTACCGCTGCATCTTCACGATGCCCGACAAGATGAGCCAGGAAAAGGTCCGGCTGCTCAAGGCCTACGGCGCGGAGGTGGTCATTACCCCCACCTCGGTGCCGCCGGATCATCCCGAGAACTACGTGATGAAGGCGAAGCAGATTGTGCACGACACTCCCGGCGCCGTGCTCGCCAACCAGTTCTACAACCAGCTCAACCCCGAGGCCCACTACGCCACCACCGGTCCCGAGATCTGGGAGCAGACGGGTGGCAAGGTGACCCACTTCGTGGCCGGCGCAGGCACCGGCGGCACCGTGAGTGGAGCCGGGAAGTTCCTCAAGGAACAGAACCCGTCCATCCGCGTGATCGCCGGCGACCCGGTGGGCTCGCTCTATACCAACTATCACCGCACGGGAGCACTCGGCGGCGACGGCGCACCTTACAAGGTCGAGGGGATCGGCGGCGACAAGGCCCCGACAACGGTCTGGTGGGACCTGATCGATGAGTTCCGCCAGGTGTCCGACAAGGACGGGATGATCACGGCCCGCAGGCTCGCGCGCGAAGAAGGAATGCTTGTGGGTGGCTCCGCGGGCGTGAACGTTTTTCTCGCGCTCCAGCTTGCGCGCGAACTCGACGACCCGAATGCCTGTATCGTGACGATTCTCTGCGACACCGGCGAGCGCTACCTCTCCAAGCTCTTCAACGACGAATGGATGCAGGAAAACCAGCTGCTCGACGCACCCAGGCGTACCGTGGGTGACTTGCTCCGGCGGCGCAGCGGCGGTGCACCCGCCATTGTCCAGCTTGCCCCGGCCGCGCAGGTGCGCCAGGCCCTCAATCTGATGAGCACCTGGGATGTCTCGCAGGTGCCGGTCATCGAAGATGGTCGCTGCATCGGGTCGCTGGACGAGGCACACCTGATGACGCTGGCACTCGCAGAGCCCGCGGTGCTCGATCGCGCGGTGCGCGACGTGATGGAGCCACCCTTCCCGACGGTCGATACCACCGTCACCGTGGACCGCCTGGCGCAGATGCTCACCCGCGAAACGCCGGCAGCGCTGGTCACCGAGGCCGGCGCACTCGCAGGCATCGTGAGTCGGTATGACGTCCTGCAGTTGATGATCGGGCGATGATGCGCATCACCGTCCTCACCGGCGGCTCATCGTCGGAACGCGAAGTCGCCCTTGCCTCGGCCGGTCAGGTCGTGGCCGCCCTGCGCTCGCGCGGTCACTCGGTCACCGTGGTCGACACCACCTCCGGTGTGGTGAGCGAGGCCGCCGAAACGGCACTGCTCGGCGCACGCGTGGGCAGCAACCCCCCCGACGTGAAGGCGCTGGCCGAACGCGAGCGCGCCGTGCTCTTCTCGGGCCTCCTCGCACAACCGGAGCTGCAGGGCGCCGACGTGGTGTTCCTGGCGCTGCACGGTGGCACCGGCGAGGACGGCACCCTGCAACACCTGCTCGACCTCGCCGGCATCCGCTACACCGGATCCGGCGCCCTCGGCAGCGGGCTCGCAATGGACAAGGACGTCGCCAAGCGGCTCTTCCTCCAGGACGGCGTCCCCACTGCGCCCTATGCGATGGCACCGGTCACGGCCGATGAAGTGATGCAGAACTTCGGCTTCCCGGTCGTGGTAAAGCCCAGCAAGCAGGGCTCCACCGTGGGGCTCACCGTGGTGCGCCATCCGGCCGAATTCGATGCCGCCGTCGCACTGGCCGAGCAGCACGACGACGAGGTGATGGTCGAGGCGTTCGTGCCCGGCCGGGAGCTGACCGTCGGGATTCTCGACAACGATGCCCTGGCCGTGGGCGAGATCATCCCGCAGCACGAGCTCTTTGATTACGAATGCAAATACACCCCGGGAATGTCCGAAGAGATCTTCCCGGCCGACCTTCCGGAACCGCTGGCGTGGGAAGTGCAGCGACTCGGCGTGGTGGCGCACCTGGCTCTCAAGCTCCGGGGCTATTCCCGGGTGGACTTCCGCCTGACCCCGTCGGGGAAGCTCTACTGTCTCGAAGTGAACACCCTGCCGGGAATGACCGCCACATCGCTCCTGCCGCAATCCGCGGCGGCAGCGGGAGTAGATTTCCCGACACTGTGTGAACGGATCTGTGAACTGGCACTGGGTCAGCAGGAGTAGGAAGGAACGCCGATGAACGAGTCACCGCTGGGCCGCATCACTCCCTGGGTTGGTCGCCTGCTGGCGATCAACGCGGTCGTGTTGCTGTTGCAGCAGACCCTGTTCACCTCCGAGGCACTCACCGAGGTGCTCCGGTTCGATCCCGCGGCAGCGTTCCAGCGCCCGTGGACCTTTGTCAGCTATATGTTCGTCCACGGTGGACTGCTGCACCTGGCCGGCAACTCGCTCGCGCTCTTTGTCTTCGGGCCGATCGTGGAACACCGCCTCGGGCCGAGTCGCTTCCTGATCTACTACCTCTACTGCGGCATCGGCGCGGCGCTCTTCTCGCTCGCGCTCTGGTACAGCGGATTCCTCCCCGTGTCGCCATTTATCGGCGCCTCGGGCGCGGTGCTCGGCGTGGCGTTTGCCTTCGCACGCTATCAGCCCGATGCCGAGCTGATGATCTTCCCGATTCCCTTCCCGATCACCGCGCGCAAGCTGGTCTGGCTGCTCGCCGGGCTCGATGTCTTCGGGGCGCTGCTCGGCAGCGACAACATCGCCCACTTCGCGCACCTGGGCGGACTCGGTGCTGGCTGGCTCTTCTTCGCCCTGCAGAACATCACGCAGCCCGGTGAACCCCGCCGCCTTCCCGCGATGGCCCCGCGAGTTCCAGTGGCGGCGCGTGGAAACGGCGCAGCACAGCCGGCATCGGTCCGGCCACGCAGCGAGCCCGCCTCCGCGCCGGCGCCTGAGCCGCCTGGCGTGAGTGAGGCCGCGGAGATCGATCGCGTGCTCGACAAGATCAGCGCGAGCGGCATCGCATCGCTCACGGCCGACGAGCGGCGGTTCCTCGACAGCGTGGCGCAACGACGCCGCGGGGGCGAGACGCACTAGCACACCGCTGGTCGCTCCGGCTTACACTTCCCGGTAATGCCGCTGCACGATCTGGTCTCACCCTGGGCCGCCGCGCTCGACGCCCCCGATAGCGCCCACGCGCAAGCCGCCTTTCGCGCCCGTCACGCCGACCTGCTCGAGGCGTTGCGCCAGCAGCGCGCTCCGCACGACCACGAACTCGCCCTTGCGTCCGACCAAGCCAGCACGCACCGGCACGGCGCACGCGTCGCCGACGCCGAGTGGCAGCAGCGATTCCGCGATTGCGCGATGGCCGCCCGGGAGCACGGCGCCGACGTGCCAGTGGAACTCTCCCTGTTCGCCGGTGACGACAGTGGCGACCCGGCCGAGGCCTTGCCCGGAGCGGAGCCCACGGTCGCGCTCTTCGTGGAACGTGGCGACGACGTTGCCTTGCTGGTGGCGTTCGCCACGGCAGTAGCTGCGCTCACGCGCTGGTGTGCCCCCGACACCGAGAGCCAGGTGTGGCACCGCGGTGCGTCCAGGTGGGATCGCTGGGAGCGGAGTCGTGACGTGTCGCTGGCCGAATGGGTGTATGTCGAGGGAGTGGGGCTGCAT
>JAZJZU010000013.1:18736-31731 GCA_040389605.1 Gemmatimonadota bacterium | reverse complement strand
CTGCATCTCGCCGAGGCACTGGCGGGGCCGATCGAGCCGCATCGACTGCTGGGGATCTCTCGCGGAGCCTTTCACCGGCTGCGGGAACGCGAGCGGCCGCTGCGCACCCTGCTGGTCACCGACCTCCCCGAAGCCGGGCTGGGCCTGGTGTTGCGCTGGCTCGCCGCTGGCGCGCCCCTTTCGGCGCGCACCGTGGGCGATCAGGTCGTCCCGCCGCAGGCCGGCCGCTATCTCGGCTGGCGAATGACCGCCGAGCGGGTGACCCGTGTGGGCATCGGCGCCGCACTCCGAATGCCCGCCACAGAGATGGTACCGTAACCAGGCTGTATCGATGATCGATCGACGATGATCGCTCGACGATACAGCGGTTCCTATTTCTTTTTCGTGCCTATTGTCATTGGCGCGTTCCTCGCCTCGAGCACCTTCTTCCGCTCCTTCATGATCAGCCACTGCTGCGGCAGCGACACGAGGTTCTGCACGGCATAGTACAGGTTCAGGCCCGAGGCGAACTTCGAGAAGAAGACCAGCATCATTCCCGGCATCAGCCACGACATCATCTTCGTCTGCGGATTGGGGGGCATCCCCATCATTCCGATCCGCGACACCGCGAACATCGACACGGCCATCACCACCGGGATGATGAAGAGCGGGTCGTACTGTGCCAGGTCGGGCATCCACAGGAAGCTCACGCCGCGCAGTTCGATCGTGTTCTGCAGCACGAAAAAGACTGCCACCAGCATCGGATACGGCAGCAGCATCGGCCAGCAACCGCCGAACGGGTTGACGTTGTTCTCCTTGTAGAGCTTGAACATCTCCTGCTGCAGCCTGGGCGGGTCTTCCTTGTACTTCTCCTGGATCGCCGTGAGCTGTGGCTGGATTGCCTGCATCGCGGTCATCGACCGCATCGCCTTCTGGTTGAGCGGCCAGAGCACCAGGCGAATCAGGATGCCGAACGCCACGATCACCAGGCCGTAGCCCAGCCCGAGCGCGTGGTGCATCCAGATGAAGAGGTCGCGCAGCGCCACGGCGATCGGCCGGATGATCGGTCGCAGCCAGGCCCAGCCGTAGGGGTTCACGTCATCGAAGTCGTGTCCCATATGGTTGAGCCGGTCGTACTCCATCGGCCCGACGTACCAGCTCATCCCGAACGCGCCACTGGCCGGCACCGAGAGCGTCGCGGCCACATCGGCGCGAATCGGCTTCTCGGGCGTGGCATCCCGCGCGATCGCCTGCACACCCCCGATCCGGCCGGTGAAGCTCTTCGGGCCGATCGAGTCGTAGGCGAAGACGCCCACCACGAAATACTTCGACTTCACGCCCACCCACTCGAACGGGCCGCTCAGCGTCGTGGGCGTCTGCGGCTTGAGCGACAGGATCCGGGTGAGTTTGGTCCCGTCCTGCTTGGTCACAATCGCGCGCTCGCGATGATCCTCGGCCAGGTTCTTCTCCGACTCGCGGAAGCCGTTCCCCATCCCCACCAGCAGGGTGCCGCCGCTCGCGCCGAGACCGCTGATCTCCCCGTCGATGCGAATCCGGAAATCGTCGGGGTCGAACGTGTAGCGCAGGGTGATGACGTGCCCGTTCGACTCGCCCGTAAAGGTCACCGTCGCGTTGCCCAGCACCGGGGTCAGCGAATCGATCGAGGCGGTGTAGTGCACCCGATCGAGGCGCAGCGTGTCGGTGCCCATTGCGAGCTTCGCGTCGATCAGCGCCGTGCCGGGCGTGAGCAGCTCGAGCGTATCGGGCTTGCCGGCGGCAGTCGTGTCACCGTGGGCGAGCGACTTGTAGTGCAGGAACTGCGACGAGATCAGCCGGCCGCCGCGAGTCGAGATCCCGTAGCGGTAGAGCGGCGAACGGACCACCACCGTGTCCTCGGGTACCGCAGGTGACTCGGGCTCCTCGCTGACCTGGTCGCCCGGCGCCGCGTGCATCACCGGCGGACCCGAGTCGGCCGGGGTAAGCACGGCCGCAGTATCAGGGCGGACGCTGGCAGTCGAGTCCGCCGTCGCCACAGGCTTCGGGGCCGGCTTCTTCAGGAGGAAGGAGGGCACCAGGGCGATCAACATGATGAGCGCGATCGCAAAGAGCGGTCGGCGGTCGTTCACTTTGCACTCACAGGTCAGGGTACCGGGTCAAATCCGCCGGGGTTCCACGGGTGGCAACGCGCCACGCGTCTCAGGCCGAGCCATCCCCCGCGCAACGCACCATAGCGTTCCACCGCCTCCAGCGTGTAGGCCGAACACGAGGGAGTAAACCGGCAGGCCGGTGGCAGAGCCGGGGAAATGAAGCGCTGATAGCCACGAATTACGAGGGCGAGGGCCCGGGAGGGAAGCTGTTTCACGGCTGTAACGTGGCCACCCAGCCGGTCAACTCGGCCCGCAGGGTGGCAAACGAGGCCCCGTAGGACTCCTTCCGCGCCCGGAAGACCACATCCGAGGCGGGAAGTCCTGGCCTGAGCTCGCGTCGCCAGAGGTCCTTGAGCCGCCGCCGCAAACGATTGCGGGCCACCGCGCTGTGCTGGAACCGAGGTACGATCAGTCCCAATCGCGAGTGGCCCGCCTCGGAGGGCGTCCAGAAAATGTCGAGATGCGCTCGGCGAGCGCGACGGCCAGACCGGAGAACCAGGTGGACGTCAGGCCCGCGGACCAGCCGGTGCGAGCGCGGAAGGCGCTCGCGGTCGGTCAGACGCGCGCGTGCTTCGAGCCGATGGACACGGTGAGGCGCTTGCGCCCCTTCTTCCGGCGGCGCGACAGGACCGCGCGGCCCCAGCGATCTTCCATCCGGTTCCGGAATCCGTGCTTGGCGATGCGGCGCTTGTTGCGCGGCTTGTATGTCGGCATCATAACTGGGCACTCCCTCCAATAGAGCCAGACAAGCTACCGGCCCGTACCCGCGAATTCAAGGGTTTGACTTTTCCACATTCGGGACCTAGAATCGGCCTCCCATACTGACCGTCCCACCCGAAAAACCGTGTCCACTAGATGCCGCTGACCGCTAAAGACCTTTGGAAGCGTGTGCTCGAGGGAGCGAAGCGCGATATCCCCGAGGCCATGATCCAAACCTGGTTGGCGTCGAATGAGGCCATCTCATTCGAAGGCGGCAGCCTGATCGTGAGCACGCCCGACGATTTCGCGAAGCGCTGGAATGAGGAGAAGTACGCCGTGGCGCTCACGTCGGTGGCCACCGAGGCCGCGGGTGAACCGGTCGCCGTGTCGTTCCGGGTTGCGGCCGAGCGGCAGAAGCGGCCGCAGATGGATCTCTTCGTGCCGCAGGCCGTCGCCGAGCCTGGCGCAATGCTGGCCACGCCGGCGAACCCCAGTGCGCAGCCGCTCAACGACCGCTACACCTTCGCATCGTTCGTCATCGGCAAGTCCAACGAACTCGCCGCAGCCGCCGCGCACGCCGTGGCCGAAGCGCCGGGCAAGCAATACAACCCGTTCTTCATCTACGGCCCCACCGGTCTCGGCAAGACCCACCTGATGCAGGCGATCGCGCACGAAGTGCTGGTGCGCACTCCGGGTGCACGCGTGCTCTATGTGGGAGCCGAGCAGTTCATCAACGAAGTGATCGAAGGGATTCACGGGCGCACGATGCCCGACCTGCGCCGCCGCTACCGTGCCGACGTCGACCTCTTCATCGTCGACGACGTCCACTTCCTCGAAGGGAAGGAAGCGACCCAGGAAGAGTTCTTCCATACCTTCAACGCACTCTATGAGGCGGGCAAGCAGATCGTGCTCACCTCCGACCGCCTCCCGAAGGAGATCCCCGGGCTCGAGGCCCGGCTGGTGTCGCGCTTCGAGTGGGGAATGGTCGCCGACGTCAAGCAGCCCGACCTCGAGCACCGGATCGCCATCCTGCGCAAGAAGCAGGAGCAGGACCACCTCGAGACCACGATCCCCGACGACGTCCTCGGCTTCATCGCCGAGAACGTCCGCTCCAATGTCCGGGAGCTCGAGGGCTGCATCATCAAGCTGCTGCTCTATGCCTCGCTCCGGCACCGGGAGATCTCGATCGATCTGGCCCGCGAGGCGCTGGCCGACAAGCTCCGGCCAGGCGAGGACGGTGACGCCAAGTCGCGCACCCTCCCGACCATCGAACGGGTGCAGGAGGTCGTGGCGCGACGCTGGGGCGTGACCCCCGAAGGCCTCAAGTCCAAGGCGCGCATCAAGACCCTGACGGTCCCCCGGCAGATCGCGATGTTCCTCGCGCGGGAGTTGCTGCAGATGCAGCTCGTGGAAATCGGCCAGGCGTTCGGCGGGCGCGATCACTCGACCGTGATCCATAGCGTCGACAAGGTGCAGTCGCAGCTCGGGCGCGATCGGCAGTTCCGGGAGCGCGTGGACTCGGCCCGCGCGGAGTTGTTGACAGTTTGATGCACAGTGTGCACTGCGCCATCGTGGAAGACGTTGGCAGTGCGGATTGTCGTGGGGAAACCGCAACGCGTTCCCCAACGTCAACGTAGTATCAACGGTCGTGTAGGGACGCAGTACACTGCGCCCTAAGCGGTTAGGGAATATCTCCACAATTCCCCACCCTCTACGACTACTACTAGAGTCTTATTCAGTGTAAACAGCAGGAACTACAGCAACCCGAGGACGTCGATGAAGTTGACCATTACGCGTGAGCAGCTGCAGGAGGGACTGGTCGCCGTTGCGGCAGCCGTACCTTCCAAGACAACGCTGCCCGTGCTAGCCAACATCCTCCTCGAAGCGTCGAAGGACGGGTTGCGGCTCTCCGGCACCGACCTGGACATCGCCGTGAGCACGCTGGTGCCCGCCTCGGTCGACCAGGAGGGCGCCATCACGCTGCCGGCGCGCAAACTCGTCGAGCTGGTGCGCGAGCTGCCGAGCGCCGGCATTCGGCTCACCACCCAGGGCGAGCAGCGGGTCACCATCGAGTGCGGCCGCTCCAAGTTCAAGCTCCTCGGCCTGCCGCGCGAAGAGTTCCCGGCCTTCCCGCAGGTGGCATTCGACGGCGCCTCGCGCACCACGGCCCGCGACCTCCAGAAGCTTGTGGCCCACGTGGCCTTCGCCGCCAGCACCGAAGAGAGCCGCCCGATTCTCAACGGCGTGCTCTGGCAGCTGATGCCCGACCGGATGCGGATGGTGGCCACCAACGGTCACCGCCTCGCGAAGATGGAAGTGCCACTCCAGGGACCCGCGGGTGAAGAGGCCGAACTGATCGTCCCACCCAAGGCGCTGGAACAGTTCCGCAAACTGTTCGGCCCCGATGACGAGATCGAAATCGGCCGGTCGGACAATCACCTCGGCTTCCGTTCGGCGACCACGCAGGTCTTCACACGGCTCATCGAGGGGCCGTACCCGAACTACGAACAGGTCATCCCGCGCGAGAACGACAAGGTCGCCACGGCCGAGAAGGCCTCGCTGATGTCGGCACTCCGACGGATGGCGATCGTCGCGAGCGACCAGACGCACCGGATCCGGATGTCCTTCGGCGACGGATCCTGCCGACTTTCGGTCACCACGCCCGACCTGGGCGAGGCGCAGGAAGAGATCACCGTCTCGTACGACGGTGAACCGCTCGACATCGGCTTCAACGCCAACTATCTGCTCGAAGTGCTGAAGTACATGCCCACCGATGAGGTGCGGCTGACCTTCAAGGCCCCTGAGAGGGCCGCGACGGTTGAACCGGTAGGCTGGGATGACCCGGCGGCCTATCTGACCCTGGTGATGCCACTCCGGCTTCTGGATTAGCACCCGCTGGCGCCGCGCCTCGCGCGGCGCAGATGTTCGACCTAACGAATGCTCCTCTAGGGATGGCGTTCGTATGCACAGAGATCCCCGCCGCGCACGGCGCGGCGGGAGCAGATCCGAATCCCGGATCCCGCTTCTCTGGTAACCTCTCTCGCCTCGCCGGCGTAGGATCGCTCGACCGCTCCATTCACCCGGCCGGCACACGAAGGAATTCCACTATGCGTCTCACGCCACTCGCGCTCTCGCTGGTCGCTGCTCTCGCGGCCTGCAGCGGCTCCCGCCCCGATACATCACCGGCCCCGGCCGGCAATCAGGTGGTCTGGCCCGACGAAGGCCCGCGCACCTGGGCACCGCGACCCACCGAGCAGGCCATCACGGCCAACGACCTGCGCACGCGGCTGTATCAGCTCGCCGATGACTCGATGATGGGTCGGGAATCGGGCACCCTGGGCAACTTCAAGGGTACTGAATACATCGCGCGCGAGTTCAAGCGCCTCGGTCTGCAACCCGCTGGTGAGAACGGCAGCTACTTCCAGGAGCTCCCGTTTGGCCCTACGGGATTCGATCTGGCGCAGAGCAGGCTCTCCGTGGCCGGCACGACGCTCGCGCCTGCGAATGACTGGGTGCCGATGGCCCCATCGGCCGCCAATGGCTTCGCCGCAAACTTTGCCGGGAACAATCTCCCGACCGTGTTCGTCGGCCGCTGGGGCGACACCTCGGTCGCGCTCGCACCGGAACTGTTGCGGGGCAAGGTGGCGGTGTTCCTCCCGCCGGCCTCCGCCACCGCTCGCGATCGCCGCGCCCAGAACCGCGGCGCCGCGGCCGTGCTGATCGCCTCGCTCGACGGCGCGAGCCCCGCGCAGCGCAACGGCATGTTCGCCGGGCGCATCGGCCTGAAGCCCGCCACCACGCCGGGAGGCAACGCGACCACTGCAGGTGCGAGCATCACACTCGCTGCGGCGGAGCGGATCTTCGGACAGTCACCGGATCGACTCGTCCCCGGCGCCACCGGTCAGCCTGTGAGTGGCGCATGGAACTACGCCTGGCGTATGTCGGAATACCCCGGCCGCAACGTGATCGCGATGCTGCCTGGTTCCGATCCTTCGCTGCGCGGGACCTACGTCCTCATCGGCGCCCACAACGACCACATCGGAATGGTGGCCGGCACGCCGCCAGAACACGACTCGCTCCGCGCCTTCAACAAGGTGATGCGGCCCCAGGGCGCCAACGATCGCCCGCCGCCGCCGACCGAGGAACAATGGGCCCGGATCCGCGCACTGATCGCGCACGCGCGCTCAATCCGCCCGCCCCGCCTCGACAGCGTCTACAACGGCGCCGATGACGACGGGTCCGGCACCGTGGTACTGCTGGAAATCGCCGAGCGGTTCGCAACCCAGCCGCCGCCGCGCCGATCGATGATCTTCATCTCGCACGTCGGCGAAGAGAAGGGACTGCTCGGCTCACGCTGGTTCGTCGATCATCCCACGGTGCCGCTCGATTCCATCGTGGGCGCGCTGAATATGGATATGCTCGGCAAGGGACGCGTCACCGACGTCCGCTTCGGCGGTCCCAACTCCGTGCAGATGCTCGGCTCACGCCGGCTCTCGGCCGACTACGGTGAACTGGTCGACTCGCTCAATGCCGTGCGCAGTGAGCCGATGGTGATCGACTACTCCTGGGATCGCACCAACGCCCTCAATCGTTTCTGCCGCAGTGACCAGGTGAGCTACTTCTCGAAGAGCATCCCGGTCGCCTACTTCTCGCTCGGATACGCCGCCGATTATCACCAGGCCACCGACGAACCGCAGTACATCGACTACGACCACGGCGCGCGGCTCGGCCGCTTCGTGCACGACATCGCCGAGGCCATCGCCAACCGCCCCACGCGGATGACCGTGCTGCCACCCGCGCAGCGCGATATGAGCGCGAGGTGCGGCAACTAAGAGCACGATGAGCGATGGTCGATATGAAGGCCGGCATCTCTATAGAGGTGCCGGCCTTCGTGTTTGTGGCGCGCGGGGGGCAGGGGTCGTTGGGAGCGAGATCAGTAGGGAGCGTGCTGGTCGCCGGCGCTCTGGCGCCGGCGGGCGCCGTGCGAGGCATTTGCGAGCACAGGCGCCAGCGCGCGGAATCTGATCGACGACCAACGGCCTCTGCCCCCGCGCGACTCGGGGCGCACCGACGACCAACCGCCCTCGATCTCCCAGCCCCCTATCGCTGGCTTGTCGTATCGACCACCGGCGGCAAGATCGAATCCGGAATCGGCGACGGAATGTCTGGCGGCGAATCCTCCTCCTCGCGAGGAACCTCTACCGGTTCGCCACCCAGCCGCCGCAGGATCAGGTTCCGGCGCCAGTTCATCCGTCCAGGGCGGTAGTCTGGATTGCTACTACGTGGGAACGGCAGCACAGCCGCAAGCGTGGCCGCCTGGCTCAGCGTCAGCCCCTTTGCCGATCGATGGAAGTAGTGCTGGGCCGCTGCCTCGACTCCCCAGATCTCCTCCCCCATCTCCGCCGTGTTGAGGTACAGGGTCAGGATCCGGTCCTTGGAGAGCCAGAACTCCAGCCGCCAGGCCGTTACTGCCTCCTTGACCTTGCGGAGCGGATTCCGCGAGGGCGAGAGGTAGAGGTTCTTGGCCAGTTGCTGGGTGATGGTGCTCGCTCCCCGGACCGAACCGCGCTTCGACCAGCTCTTCCTGACCGCGCGGAGCAAGTCGCGGCGATCACGCGAGTCCCCGAGCGAGAAGGAATCGCGTGGGTAGCCCAGCGCCTTTCGCATCTCGATGAAATCGAAGCCGCCGTGCTGGTAGAACCGGTTGTCCTCCCCGATCATCACGGCCCGCCGCATCGCGGGGGCGATCCCCTCGAGTGGCACCGGGTCGTAGCGACGCTTGGTTGCGGCCTCGGGATCGGCATCGCGACGCATCGCCATGAACGCCGTTTCGTGCGGGAAGTGCGCTGCATACCAGACCGGCGGCGGCCAGACCGCGAAGAGCCAGAGAACAAAAAGCCCGCCCGAGGCGACCAGGCCGAGGGCGAGCTTGCGACGGAACGATCGGGGCTTATGGTCGCTCGTCACGCGGCGAGCTGGCAAACCGGAGTGTGGTGCGCGAGTAGCGCATCGTCGGCACGGTCTGGTGAGCGGCCGGGATGGTGATGAACTGGGCGGTCGAATCCTGGAGCACGGCGCCCTCGACTCGACCATCCACCGTCATATAGTAGTATCCTGTGCGACTACCCTGTGCGGTCATCGTCATCTCGCGCCCGGCCTGCGATCCCTTCCCTACCTGTTCGAACTCCTCCCGGACCCGGACCGGATAGACCGCGACCCCGCCCCGCTCGGTGCGCTCACCGGCCGTCCACTTCCTGGTCCGGCGCTCATTCGTCCGGAACACCTCGACCTGCACCGTGCCCGAAGTGGTGTCGGCCCAGCTGCTTCCCACCCGCCTGCCGTCGAACGGCACCAGTGGGATCAGGCTCCTGATGGTGCGGGTCAGGTCGTCGCCCAGCGCGGAGGATCGGGAGATCTGCACTCCTTCGATCCGGCCGGCACCATTCACCTTTCCCGTCCACCGTGTGCCGATGGCCGCAGCGACGGCACTCTCGGCAGCCGGCGAGACGCTCATTGAGTCGAGCGTGGCGGTGAAGCTGTTGTTGGCGGCGATCTCGAAGCTGATCCGGGCCGCGCGCGAGATGCGCTGCAGCTGACGCGATCCATCGGGCAGGGTGAGAATCAGCGAGTCTGCGCGCTGCATCATCACCGCGGCTCGCCAGTCGTTACGCAGAAGGACGGGGGCCCGGGCGCTGCCTGCCGGCGCAGTCCGCGGGGCCGGCGGGGCGCCAGGCTGGTCGGTGGACTTGCCGCACGCGGCCAGCAAGGTGAGCGCGACGGCAGGGGCATTCCGGACAACACGAGAGAGGCGCATAGCCGAAGGTTAACCACCACGCACCACGAGCCATCAGGGGTCACGCCGCGCGCCAACGCTCAACGGGGTGCGAAACGTCGAGGAACGCTCCTCACGTGACGCACCCCGTCGAGCAAACCACACACGCGCTGCCCTCAGGGCAGGAGCGTCACCGTCAGCGAGCTGGTGCCCTTGACCGGAATGACGTCCGACATCCCGCTGGGGACGGCGGCAAGGTCGACCGTGGTGTTGATGACGGCGTTCTTCACCGGCCCCTTGGCCGTGCTCGTCATCTTCCGGGTGCCCTTGTTGGTCCCCGACACAGCGGTCTGGCCGCCATCGATCGTCATCTTGCCGTTGGATTCACCCTCGAGCATCATCGCGTCGCCTTCCATTCCCTTCATCGTCCAGACCGTCACGGCGGTGCTGTTGTTGGTGCCTGCATCCGTTGTCGCCGTGGAGGTGGTCGTGTCGGTATAGCTGTCGCCGCTCTTCAGCCCCGCCCGGGTCGTGCCCGGGAACATCACCGTGACTGCCTGCGCGAGGATCGACAGCGCCGGGTTGCCAGAGACCGACGGGGTCGGCGTGCCCTGCACCTTTCCACCCACCACATAGACGTGGTAGAAGCCGCCCTTGGCGCCTGCGGCGGTGGTGGGATCGTAGGCTGCCGCCATCGAGCCGGTTGGCTCGAGCGTCATCGAATCGACCACGATATGCGCCAGCTGTCCTGCCGCCGAGTCGCTCATCGTGACCGAGAGGAATGCCACGGCGCTGATCTCGCCGACCTGCTTCCCCGCGCCCATCGCCGAGAGATCGACTTCCTGCGACGACTTCATCTCGATCTTGTAGCGCAACGGACCAACCGGCGTCGTAATGGCGGTGACTGCGGTGGCAAGCGCCAGGAGACCTGCGAACATTGGGACCTCTGGTGGTGGTGGGAATCGCCGCTGCGACTCCGCGGTAGTCTCGCCGCACCACCCTGACGGTGGCGCGGCACGGGTGGGACCGTAAGCCGAGTTCTGTTCAGGCACACTCGCGTGCGCCCGGATGATCATCTATCTGGGATGGTCGTCGCCGACCACCTCGAGCAGCCTACCCGCGGCTGTTAACGGTGCGGGCCGCACCTCGCCGCCTATTTGGCCTTGCTCCGACCGGGGGTTACCGTGCCCCCTCGCTTACACGAGGGGCGGTGGGCTCTTACCCCACCGTTTCACCCTTACCTGTGCCTGTCGCTTGCGCGCCAGGTCATCGGCGGTCTGCTCTCTGTTGCCCTGTCCGTCGCCTCTCGGCGCCCAGGCGTTACCTGGCGATCTGCCCTGTGGAGCTCGGACTTTCCTCGGTCGGGGTTGCCCCCCACCGCGATCATCACGTCCTACCCGTCTCCAAAACTAGCGTGAGCGGCCCATACGCGTCATCCAGTGCCCCGGTGTCACCCTCCGGCCCCTGACGACTTGAGGGAGGTTTGATTGCCCGGTGGCATCATCTCGTCGACCTCAGCCGGAGTATCGACGATGCCCGTGCCGCCCATCACCCCCACGATTGCCGCCGTCCTTGACCCCCAGGAACGTTCCCGCGTCGATGCGGCGGGGAGTGGCTGTTTCGCCCTGGTACACCGCGAGTCGGTTCGCGATGCCATTCGAGTGGTCCGTGAACGCCCGGTCGACGCCGTCCTGGTCTCGGTCCGGCGGTGCGCTGGCGAAGCCCCGGCCCTGCTGGAGCAATTTTCCCGTGCCTTTCCCGCCATCCCCACCGTGGCGCTGATGACCCAGCGTGAACCGGGCGACGCCGAGGCCCTGCTCCGGCTCGGGGCCACCGGAGTGCGTCAGGTGGTCGATGCCTCCGATCCGAGTGGCTGGAAGCGGCTGCGCGAAGTGCTCGGCACACCACCGACCGAGCGCGCGGCCGCAGTGCTGGTGCCGGTGCTCAATGCCCTCGGTCCGATGGGGGCAGGCTCGCGACGTTTCTGGGAGGAGTTGGTGCGCACGGCGCCGGAAACCACCACGGTCCGGCAACTCGCGCGCCGGCTCTCGATCACACCGTCGACCTTTGTCTCGCGATTCGTGCGCGCGGGATTGCCATCACCCAAGGATCATCTCGTCGCGGTGCGACTCTGCCACGCGGCCCGACTCTTCGACGAGGGCGATCTCACCGTGGCCGATGTTGCCTACCGGCTCGAATATGCCTCACCGCAATCCTTCGGCCGGCACCTGCGCGTGGTACTGGGGATCACGCCGAGCGAATTCCGCTCACGCTTCCCGTTCTGTGTGGTGCTGGATCGCTTTCTCGATCGGATGGTCAAGCCGCACGTGGACGTGTGGCGGACGTTCAAGCCGCTGGCACCGGGGAAAGGCTGATCGATGATCGCCCATCGCCCATCGCCCATCGATCATCGCTCATCGCGTATTCCAAGTTCCTTCGCCGTCACCAGCGTAATGACCGGCAGTCCGGCAGATTCAATCTTGGCGCGTCCGCCGGCCTCGCGGTCGACGACGGCGAGCACACCGATCACCTTTCCGCCGGCGGAGTGAATCGCGGTGGCGGCCATCAGCGCCGAGCCGCCACTGGTGATGACGTCTTCGATCACGACGACGGAATCTCCCGGCTCGAAGTTCCCTTCGATCCGCCGCCCGGTGCCGTGCTGCTTCGCTTCCTTGCGCACCGAGAAGGCATCAATGGGAACCTCGTCTCCTGCGCTCGCCGCGGCGATGGCATAACTCACGGGATCGGCACCCATCGTGAGCCCGCCCACCGAGCGCGGCTCCCAGCCGGCGTCGCGAATGGCACGCAGGCCGAGCCCGCCGATCAGCACCTGACCGGGCGCCGACATCGTGGTGAGCCGACAATCGATGTAGTAGGAAGAGTGGGCGCCGGAGGCGAGCACAAAGTCGCCGAAGCGTACCGATCGTTCACCCAGGAGCGCGATCAGCGCCGCGCGCCAGGCGGGCGCCTGATCACTCACGCCGGAAGAGCGACCCGAAGAACCCCTTCTTCTCCGGTTCGGCCGTGGCGGCGTCGCAGAAGGCGGCGGTGAAATCCTTGATGGTCTTCCAGCGCTTGCCAAGATCGCGCGACAGGCCCTTCATCACGACCTCTTCCAGCCGGGGCGAAAACTTGAGCCCCTTCTCGGCCTGATTGAGTGTGATCGGGTCCTGCGTCAGCAGCTGCTGGAACAGTTCGCGCGGGTTCTTGCCCGGAAAGGGCGTCACTTCGGTCAGAAGCTGGTAAGCAATGACGGCGAGGGAATAGACGTCGGCCTGCTCCCCGACGAGCTCGCCGGACAGCGCTTCGGGCGCCACATACTGCAGTGTGCCGACGAAGAACCCTGCGCGTGTGAGTCGCTCTTCCTGCGGCAGTTCGGCATCGCCGTGCCCTGACCG
>JAZJZU010000013.1:0-18726 GCA_040389605.1 Gemmatimonadota bacterium | reverse complement strand
GTTTGGCTCGCCGGATCGTACATGATGTTCGCGGGCTTCAGGTCACGATGAATGATCCCGGAGCGATGCGCCTCGGTGAGGGCCGCGCCGAGCTGCTGCACAATGTTCGCAGCCACCGCCGTCGTGAGCTTGCCCGAACGGCCCAGAAAGGTCTCCAGGGGCTCGCCCGGCGCCCATTCGAGCGCGAGGTACTGCACGCCGTTCGATTCACCGAAATCGAACGTGCGCACCACATTCGGGTGCTGCACGCGCGCCCCAAACTCGGCCTCGCGCAGGAAGCGCTTGACCGCGATCGGATCGGAGGCCAGCCTTGGGCGAAGCACCTTGAGCGCGACCCTGCCGCGTTCTGGATGCTCCGCGAGATAGACCTGTGCCGTGCCGCCTTCACCGACCGCCTTCTGGACGGTGTAGCCAGCAATCGTTTGACCAACGAGGGGATCTTGTGCCATGGGGATACCCCTAAGGTACCGACCGCCCTAGCCGGGCGGCAAGCGCAAGCAAAGGTTGTTCACTCGTCATATACTCATACTATGAGCCTCCCCATCCCTGGCCGCCTCCGCGCGGCCCTCGTCCTGACGGCGATCCTGCCGCTCCTGGGTGGCTGTACCTCCTGGCAGCGGGTCGGTGAAAACCCCTCCGCAAGCCCCGAGCAACAGCTCACTCAGCTGTTCAATCCGGCCGCGATGTACACCCGGCTCGGGCGCTTCGTCTCTCCCAGCCAGATCTTCTACGTCGGTTCGGCGGCCTTCGTCCCCGGCCGGAACGACTCGACCCTGGCGGTCATCGGGCTCTCGCTCACGAATCGCGAATTCGCGTTCCAGCGAGACGGCAATGGCTACGCAGCCAGATACCGGGTCGAGTACCAGCTCGACCGCGCGGGCCAGCCCGCGATTCTCTTTGCCCGCAACGAGACCATCCGCGTCGCGGGTTTCCAGGAGACACTGCGCACCGATGAGAGCATCCTGCTGCAGCAGGAAGTGCTGCTCGCCCCCGGCGAGTACACCCTGACAGTGCGGGTGCGTGACGCCGGGAACACGCAGGTCGGGACCGCGACCCAGAAGCTCCAGGTGCCGCACTTCACGCCGGGGAGCGTGACCGCGCCGATTCTGGCCTACCAGGTCCGCGGCCGGGGGTCGCGCAACGATTCCCTCCCGATCGTGCTCAATTCGCGTGGCTCGCTCGCCTATGGTGGCGACACCCTGCTGGTCTACCTCGAGGGTGTGGGCTTCAAGCAGCCCACGACAATGCCCCTCGAAGTCCGCGACGAGCGCGACAGCGTGATCTACCGCGCGAACATCGGGTTCACGGGTCAACGGGAAGTCGAGAGCCAGGCCATCCGCATCGCGCCCGATTCGGCGCCGCTCGGCCAGCTCGAGATCCGGATCGGCACCGGCCCCACGGCCCAGCGCAATTCGGCGCTGGTGTCGTTCTCGCAAAACTGGGTCGTGACCAACTTCGACGACCTGCTCTCGCTGTTGCGCTACTTCGGGCAGGACAACCGCCTCAACGCGATGCGGAAGGCCAAGGCCGGCGACCGCGCCGAGCTCTGGCGCGAGTTCTACAAGGCCACCGACCCCAACACGCAGACACCGGAGAACGAGGCACTCGATCGCTACTTCGGGCTGCTCTCGCTCGCGAACCAGCGCTTCATCGGCGAGGGAGTCTCTGGCTGGCGCACCGACCGGGGTGAGGTGTTCATCGCCCTGGGCGAGCCCGACGAGATCCTCGATCAGGGCACCGCGCAACAGGGGCGCTACATCCGCTGGACCTACAACGACCTCCGCCTCCTGGTGGTGTTCCAGGACGTGACCGGCTTCGGCCGCTTCCGCCTGACCCCGCAGTCGCGTTCTGACTTCGACCGCGTGCGCGGCCGGATTCAGTCGCAGCAGGCGCCGACGGGGAACTGAGCCCGGCTACCAGGTGACGGCGAACTGGACCGGAATGACGAACAACAGCGGAAGCGGATTGCTCAGCATCAGCGAGCCCACGATCCCCCCGGCGCTCACGAGCGCCGGGTAGAGAAATCGCCCGGTGGTGCGCTCTGGATCGGGGTCCGCCAGGTGGATGCCGGCACCAAAGAAGAGCGCCTCGCCGATGAGGCCGCCGAGCAGCGCGCCTGCGAGGCCACAGTCTTCATAGCAGCTGTTCCGGTAGCTGGCGCGCTCAATCGCAGCGCCGGCACCGGCGCCGAGCGCCATTCCGATCACCGCGCCAACGGTTCCCCCGAGGATCTTCCGCCCCGAACGGTCCTCCGCGGCCCGGGCCAGACTCGGCCTCGGCTGCCGCAGGAAGTCGACGGTCGGGGCATCGTAACGACGATCGATCCGCTGTGCCGCGAGTGGGCGGGTCATCATCGCAAGGAAGCCCACGACCGTCACTGCGCGCGTTATTCTTGACCAATGCCGAATCACAATCCCCCCCAGATCTTCCTGATCGATGGTTACGCCTTCATCTACCGGGCGTTCTTCGCATTGATCTCTCGCCCGCTCCGCACGGCCCGGGGTGAAAACACCTCGGCCGCGTGGGGCGTGACCAACTTCCTCCTCCGTCTGCGCGAAAAGTACCGCCCCGACTACCTCGTCTGGGTCAATGACGCCGGCGATTCGTTCCGGACCGAGGAGTACGCCGAGTACAAGTCGACCCGTGAGAAGCTCGACGACGAACTCCAGGCCGACTTCGACACCGCCGTCGAACGCGTCCGGGAACTGCTCGCGGCCTTCCGGATTCCCCTGGTGGAGGTCGACGGCTACGAGGCCGACGATGTCATCGGGACCCTCGCGTTGCGCGCCGCTGCGGAGGGACTCCAGGCCGTGGTGGTCTCTGGCGACAAGGACTTCTATCAGCTGATTCGCCCCAATGTGGCGTTGCTCAACCCCGGTCGCGGCGGCCCTGCGGGTGTCGAGGAAGTGTGGGTCACCGAGGCCAACGCCGCCGATCGTCTCGGCGTCCCGCCGCATCAGGTGACCGACTACCTCGCGCTGGTGGGCGATTCGTCTGACAACGTGCCGGGTGTGAAGGGAATCGGAGAGAAGGGCGCCGTGCAGTTGCTGAGTGAATACGGCAACATCGAGACGCTGCTCGAAAAGGCCGCCGGGATCCCCGGCAAGCGCGCCCGCGAGGCCCTGCTTGTTTCCAACGACATCGCCCGGCTCTCCAAGCGGCTGGTGACCATCAAGACCGACGTACCGGTGACCATCGACTTCGCGGCGGTCGCCGCGCAACGTCCCGACAAGAGCGCGCTCGCCCGGGTGTTCAACGAACTCGAATTCAGTTCGCTGAACGCGCGGGTCGAGAAGCTCGACGGCGATATCGATCCGGCCGCCACATCCGACGCTCCAGCGGCTCCCGCAGCGGCCGAACCTGCGCTGCACGTCACGATCGTGACCGATGTGGCCCAGCTCGCGCCGCTCGCGGC
Source organism: Gemmatimonadota bacterium (assembly GCA_040389605.1). Lineage (GTDB taxonomy): Bacteria > Gemmatimonadota > Gemmatimonadetes > Gemmatimonadales > GWC2-71-9 > Palsa-1233. Next base: position 15,311 of record JAZJZU010000013.1, on the reverse strand, counting down.
CACGCTGCGGACGGCGCCCTTGCTGGCATTCGACACCGAGACGTCATCGCTCGAGCCCCACGACGCCGAACTGATCGGCTGCTCGTTTGCGATTTCGCCAACCGAGGTGTGGTACCTGCCCTTCGGGCACCGGAGGCCGCCGCGCGATCTCTTCGGCAGTGGCACCGACGCAGCACACGAAGCCGCAGGCACCGAGGCGCCGGTGTGGAACAACCTGCCGCCGATTGATTCACCAGCCTGCGCACCGATTGCCGAACTGCTTCGCGACCCGGGCGTGCCCAAGGCCGGCCACAACATCAAGTACGACACCCAGGTGATGCGCCGAGCTGGCGTCGAGGTCGCCGGCATCGCCTACGATTCGATGCTCGCATCCTTCGTGCTCGACCCGTCACGCCGCTCGCACGGGATCGACGCGCTCGCGCTCGAGTTCCTCGGCATCCCGATGACGCAATACACCGACCTCACTGGCAAGGGGAGATCGCAGATTCCCTTTGCCGAGGTGCCGGTCGACAAGGCCGCGGCATACTGCGGAGCCGACAGCGCCACAGTGCTGGCCCTGCACGCGCTCTTCGATCCCGAGCTCGATCGCACGATGCTCCGCCCCTTGCTCGACACCATCGAGATGCCGCTCGTGCCGGTGCTCGTCGATATGGAGTGGGCGGGAATCGCGATCGACATTCCCCGCTTCGCGGAGCTCGGCGCCGCCCTCGGCCACGATCTTGAAGTGCTGGAGCAGGAGATTCAGCACGCGGCCGGCGACAAGGCCATCAACATCAACTCGCCGCGTCAACTCGCGCAGGTAATGTACGAGGAACAGGGTCTCCCGATCCTCAAGAAGACCAAGACGGGCGCCTCGACCGACGCCGAGGTGCTGGAACAGCTCGCGGAGATGGGGCACGAGTTCCCGAAACTCATCCTGGGTTATCGCGAACTGCAGAAGCTCAAGAGCACCTATGTGGATGTGCTGCCGCTCAAGGTGAATCGCGAGACTGGCAGGATTCACACATCCTACAATCAGGTGGGCGCCTCCACCGGGCGGCTCGCCTCCACCGATCCGAACCTGCAGAACATTCCCGTGCGCACGCCGCGCGGCGAGGCCATTCGCCGCGCCTTCATTCCCGCACCTGGCAACCTCTTTGTTGTGGCCGACTATTCGCAGATTGAATTGCGGCTGATGGCGCATCTCTCCGGCGACCCGGCGTTCATCGCGGCATTCCGCGCCGGGGCCGACATTCACCGGCAGACTGCGGCCATCATCTTTGGTGTGCCCCTCGAAGACGTCACGGCCGAAATGCGGTCGCGCGCGAAGACCATCAACTTCGGCACGATCTACGGTCAGGGACCGTTTGCACTCTCCAAGCAACTCGGCATCACGCAGGAGGAGGCCAAGCAATTCATCGCCGAATACTTCACGCGCTTCGCCGGCGTGCGCGCCTACCTCGATCGTCAAGTGGAGATTGCGCGCGAGCAGGGCTACGTCGCGACGCTGTTCGGCAGGCGCCGGTATATCCCGGAGATCAACGACCGGAACTTCAACGTACGCTCATTCGGCGAGCGGTTGTCCCAGAATACTCCGTTGCAGGGCTCTGCGGCCGACCTGATCAAGCTCGCGATGATCCGGATTCATCACGCGTTGCCCGCAGCAGGTCTCAGGAGCCAGTTGCTGCTTCAGGTGCACGACGAACTGGTGGTCGAGGCGCCGCGCGACCAGGCCGAGGCCACGGCGCAGCTCGTGCGCGAGCATATGGAGGGCGCGGCCTCGCTCAGTGTGCCGCTCGTCGTGGGGATCGGCATCGGCGAGAACTGGCTAGACTCCAAATCGTGATCGGCGATTGACACCCGCTCGCGCGGCGCCGTGCGCCGCGCAGATCCCAATCACGACGGAAGCCCTGACGGTTTGTTCCCCAGGGCTTCGCTTCGACCTGAGATCCGCACGGCGCCGCGCTAGCGGGTGCCCGTCTCTTCTCCCCGTGGCTTCTTGAAGCCCGGCCACCAGTTCCAGTCGCCTGCGATCTGCATCAGGCTCGGCACCAGCACCATCCGGATCACGGTGGCATCGAGGAACACGGCCACGGCCAGCCCGAAACCCACGAACTGCATCAACAGGATTCGCGCGAAGGCGAACGCACCGAACACCGCGATCATGATGATGGCGGCGGAGGTGATCACTGACGCCGTGGCCGAGAGTCCCTCGCGCGTGGCCAGGGTGTTCTGCCCGGTGCGGTCAAACGCCTCCTTGATGCGCGACAGCAGGAACACCTCGTAGTCCATCGAGAGTCCGAACACCACGGCAAAGACCACGACCGGTACCAGCACATAGATGGCCGAGGTGGGCCCATCGAGGCCAAAGAGCTGCCCGCCGATGCCGTGCTGGAAGACCAGTGTGATGAGCCCGAAGGTCGCGGCCACCGAAAGTGAGTTCATCACCACGGCCTTGATCGGCACGAGCACGGACTTGAAGACCACGGCCAGCATCAGCGCCGTGACGCCGAGGATGAGCAGGATGATCAGCGGGAAGCGATCGAGCAGCAGTTCCTGGAAGTCATACGCACCGGCGACGTAACCGCCCACCAGGATGCTCGCGCCCTTGAGTTGCCGGATGCTCCCCGATCGGGCCATTTGTCGGACATCGTGCACGACATCCATCGCGGTCGTGAGCGACGTGGTGTCGGCCAGGATCACGTCGAGGAGGGTGGTGCGGTTGTCGCGCGCGAGATAGGCGTCGAGGAAATCAGGGTACCGCGCGCGGACGGTGTCGGGTTCGCTGTAGAGCAGCGAGTACTCCAGGATGCCGGTGCCGCGCTTGAGATCGACCAGCGACTTCACGTCGCGGATGCGCGGATCGGTGCGCAGGGTATCAGACAGCTTGCGGAGTGCACGGAGTCCGGTGGCGCTGGTGGCCTCGGTCCCCTCCGGGAACTCGACCAGCAGGCGCACCGGCTGGATATAGCCCGACATCCCCATCCGTTCGAGGGTGGCCACGCCGGCGCCGGCCTCCGTCTCCACCGGCCACCAGTTCCGGCTCGGCAGGCCGACCCGCATATAGATCACCGGCAGGGTGAGGACCCCGATCACCGCGGTCCCGATGGCCAAGGAGCGATAGGGATGCCGCGAGAGCGAACGCGCCCACTTCTCCCAGATGCCGGGCCGGTGATACCAGGCCAGGCGCCGGGCGATCCAGCGCGGCCGGTCGATCGAGCGCCCCAGCAGGGAGAGCAGCGCCGGCAGCAGCGTGGTCGACAGCAGCACTGCCACCGCCACGACCACCAGACCGGCCACGCCCACGCTCTTGGTCTCGGTCAGCGGCGTGAGCAGCAGCGCGGCGAAGCCCACCACCACCGTGAGCCCCGACGTCACCACGGCGTGCCCGGCAGTGGCCACGGTGCGGATCGCGGCCTCGCGCTGCCGGAGCCCGGCGTTCAGCTCCTCGCGGAATCGGGTCACGATCAGCAGCGAGTAGTCGATGCCGACACCCAGGCCGATCATCGAAATCATATTGAGCACGAACACCGACATCGGGAAGAACTGCGCGATCACGCCCACCAGCGCGAGCGCGATCGCGATGGCCATCACGCCCACGATGATCGGCAGGAACGCCGCCACCAGCGCTCCGAAGGCGAGCACCAGCACGGCGAGCGTGATCGGAATCAGCTTCCGTTCGTTGCGCTTCGCGTCTTCGGCGCTGACGGTGCGGATGTCGAGATCGAGCGGGGCCCGACCCGTGACCAGCACGCTGTAGGCGTCGCGGTTCGGGAATCGATTGAGGACGGAATTGAACTTCGCGCGCATCGGCAGCACGGCATCGCCGACCGCGTACCCGCTGGTTTCGAGGGAAACCAGGAAGAACGTGGTCCGGCCATCGCGGGCCACGAAGGTCGAATCGTCGCCCGAGTTGCGCACCGACAGCACGCCCCGGACGTCGGGTTCGCTTCGCGCGGCGGCAATCAGGGAGTCGAGCAGCTGGCCCGGCACCCCCTCCGTCATCCGGGTGGGACCCTGAACCGTGACCGCGAAGAACTCCGAGACTGGCCTCGAAAAGCGGGTCGAGAGCAGCGAATCTGCGGTCCTGGCCTCTGTGACCTGGTTGGCTCCGCCCCTCAGCTGGAGCCTGCCGACAGTGTCCCCGGCCCGCAGGGCCGCCAGAACACCGACGACCGCCCAGACGGCGAGTACGCCCCAACGCCACCGGACGATGGCCGCTCCAAGGGATTCAAACACGGCACAATGGTAGGACCCCACTCCCCCCGACGCCAGCGGCCCTCGCGATTCTGTGGCCTTTCAACCGATATTGGATATCATGGCCCAGCGCATCCTCATCGGCGTCCTCGCCGTCTTCGTGATCCTGATCGGAATCGACCTCACCCGGTCGGGTCGTGCTCCAGGGAGCATCGTGGCCACGACAACCACCGAGACCGATCGCTCGAGCGGCACCGCCACCACCACGCCGGCCCACACGCCGCTCGGGATTCTCCCCGGGGCCACGGCGGAGACCCCGGGAACCCCGACCATCGATATGATGGCCCGGCTCGCCATCCGGAGGCGCCTCGACCGCGAAGGCAATCGGGTCTACCTCGATTCTCTTCTGGCCGAGACCGACTCGGTGCTCACCCGCTGGGACAACCGGCCCGACAGGACCTATTTCGTCTATTTCGCGTTCGACACCGCGCTCGCCAATCTCACGCCCGAGGCGCTCGAGGATGCGAGAGCCGGGCTCCGTGCCTGGAACGGCAACGAGGCCGGTCTGGTGCTGACAGAGACGCGCGACTCTTCGGCCGCCGACATTCGTGTGGGCTGGGTGCCTTCGCTCCCCGACAGCAGCGAGCTCGGCAGCACCAAGGTCACCTGGACACCCGCCGGAATGATCGAGCACGCGGCGATCACGCTCTCGATCGGGCAGCGTCCCCAGATGCTGGTGCTTCCCTCTGCCGTGCGTCGCCGCGTCGCCGCGCACGAGATGGGTCACGCGCTCGGTCTGCCCCACTCGGGCCGTGAAGACGACCTGATGTTCTCCACCTCGCCGGTCAACGGCCCCTCTCGCCGCGACCAGGCCACGCTGCTGCTTCTCTATGCCGTGCCGCCGGGTCCGCTTCGCGTGCAATGATCCGCGCCGTTCCGCTGTTGCTGGCGCTTTCGCTCTCCCTCGCACCCGCCAACCTCCCTGCCCAGCGCTTTGCCGCCGTCGACGCGGCAGTGCTGCGTGGTATCCGGCAGGGCACCTACCCGGGCGCCGTGGTGGTCGTGGGTCGTGGCGATCGCGTGCTCTACGCCAAGGGATACGGGCACATCACCTGGAACACGCGCGACAAGCGCCCCAGTCCAGAAACGACACTCTGGGATCTCGCGTCACTCAGCAAAGTGGTGGGCACCGCCAGCAGTGCGGCGGTCCTCGTCGATCAGGGGCGGCTCGATCTCGACGCACCGGTGAATCGGTATCTCCCGGAGTTCGTCGGCGACGGCAAGGACGGCGTCACGGTCCGGATGCTGCTCAACCACACCAGTGGGCTCCCGGCCTGGGCACCCATCTGGCGAATGGCCGAAACACCGGAGGCTGCGGAGTCCGCGCTGATGGTGATTCCCCTCGCGCGCCCGCCGGGGGCGCAGGCCGAATACAGCGACCTCAATGCGTTGTTGATGGGGCTGGTAGTCTCGCGCGTCGCGGGCGCGCCACTCGATGCGTTCGCGCGAGATGCGGTGTTCGCTCCGCTCGGGATGGGGATGACGATGTACCAGCCCGAGCCCGCCGATCGCACGCGCGCGGTCCCCACGAGCAAGCGGGATGGCGCTGCCAAGACCGGCATCGTCAACGACGAGAACGCCCGCGCCTTCAATGGTGTCGCGGGGCACGCCGGGATCTTCTCCACGGGTCTCGACCTGGCGCGCTTCGCGCAGGCCTGGCTCACCGACTCCAACAAGGCGCATCTCGCGTGGCTCACGCCCGGCACGCTCGAGGAGTTCATTACCCGGTCGAGCAACAGCGGATCACGCGCACTCGGCTGGGACACACCGCGCGTTGCCACCGATGGTGGTCCGTCGCTCTACGGTCGTTGTGCGACACTGGGAACAGTGGGACATACGGGATGGACGGGCACGGCCCTCTGGATCGATCCGGGCGCGGACCTCTTTGTCATCCTGCTCACGAACCGAAGTTACGCGCCGAGAAATCCGGCTGCCTCGTTCGAGCAGATGCGACTCATTCGGGCCGCAGTCTCCGACGCCGCCCGCAAAGCGTTGGGGGGCTGCAAATAGCGCGACGCGCTATTTGCTGCTGGTGCCGCCCCTTGGGCGGCACAGATCTCCGAGACGACTGAAGCCACCCGAACGCACCCGCTCGCGCCGTGCCTCGCGCGGCGCGGATGCCCGATACGACCGAAGCCCCGAGCTAACCTGGCTCGGGGCTTCGCTTTGATCTCCGTGTAGCCCTTGCGTATGGCTGTCATCCTGAGCAGCCTGCCCCGCTGCTGTTGCGGGGGAGGCTGCTCAGGATGACAAACGCTAATGTCCCAGAAACGCCCGCACGCGCGGATCCATTCGCTCGGGAGTCCAGTAGGGCTCCCATACCAGCTCGACCTCGACCGCCGTGATCTCTTCAAGATCGGTCAGCGTCTTGCGAACATCATCCATGATCTCGGCACCCGCAGGACATCCAGGTGACGTCAGCGTCATCGTCACGTGCGCCGCGCCTTCCTCGCTCACCGTCACGTCGTAGACGAGACCGATGTCGATGATGTTCAGTCCGAGTTCGGGATCCTTCACGGCGCGCAACGCCTTCCGCGCCATTTCTCCAGTCAACACGCTTACCCCTCTCTCCGCGGTTCGGCGGATACGTGATCGGCACTGCCCGGTGGTGCGGTGGTCGCCATCGCGGCGTGCATCGCCGCGAGCAGCGCCGTCCCGATCTCTGCCACCTGCCAGGCCCGCACCTCTGCAACACCGCCGAGCTGTTCGAGGTTCTCCGGCATCGCGGCGGCAATCGCCTCCAGGGTCCCGTTGGGGCAGAGCACGCCCGGTTGCAGCTGGTACCGCTCGGCGGCCGCATTGCGAACGCGCTTGAGTGCCTCCAGCCGGGCCTCGAAGGCCGGATCGGGCACCCGGCGCGGCCCGCGCTCCACCCTCGGGAGGTCGGCGTCGGCAATCGCGAGCCCGCGTTCGATCGCCGCGAGGATCTCCTCGCCTCGACGCTCGAGGGTGTCGCGGCCGATCCCCTTCACGCGTCCCAGCTGCTCCAGCGTCCGTACCGGGTGCTGAGCCAGCTCGAACAGTACCTCGTTGCCGAGGACCCGGAAGGCCGCGCGGTCGAGCTTCGAGGAAGTGGTCTCGCGCCAGACATAGACCTCGCGCAGCAAAGCGAGCGAGCGCCGGTCGAGGGCCTTCGCACCCTTGAGGCGCAAATAGCTGGAGGCTGGGTCGTCGTGCGGCATCCCGGTCCACCGCGTCCGCTCCAGCAGGCCGAACTCCTCCTCCACCCAGCTCCAGCGCCCGATATCAACCAGTTTCTTGCGTAGTATGTCTCGCAACTCACAGAGGTTGTCGGTATCTCCCGCAGCGTAGTCCAGCATCGCGGGCGAGAGCGGCCGCGACGACCAGTCGGCTCGCTGGAAGCGCTTGTCGGCCTTTACGGAGAAGTATTTCTCCAGCAGCGCGGCGAGGCCGATCCCGGGCTCTCCCAGGAACTGGGCCGCGATTCTCGAGTCGAATAACCTGCTGGCCCGGAAGCCATACTGCTTGTCGAACAGCCTCAGGTCATAGTCGGCGTCGTGAAAGATCTTCTCGATGGCGGGATCGGCGAGCAGCTCTCCGATGGGGGAGAGGTCACCCACCCCCAGCGGGTCGATCACCGCCGTCACCGAGCGGGTCGAGAGCTGGACCAGGTAGATCCGGTCGTGGTAGCGGTGAAACGAGGCCGCCTCGGTGTCGAGCGCGACGAGGTCGGCCCCCGCCACCTCGGCGAGGAGCTCCTGGAAGCTGCTGGGCTGATCGACCAGGCGGACGCTCACTCAGTCCCGCCGCTTGGCAACTTGCTCGAGCCCGGTGGCAATGTCTTCAAGTGCCTTCGCCAGCGTCTTGTAGAACTCCGGATCGGGTGCCTTGGCGGCCCCGCCGAGGCCGGCGTCGAGGTAGATCTGACGCGACAGCTTGGCGGCGTGTCGGATGTAGTCGGTTGTCGGCGCCACGGGCCCCCCAGAGTCGAGTAGCCAGAAACGTAACGACCATCGATCGTCGATCGTCGATCGTCGATCGCCGATAGTAGATTTTCCCCTATGTCTGACGCCATCGAATTGACCATCTACCCCGACCAGTGCGACAGCTTCGGCCACCTCAATCAGGCCTCCTATCTCGCGCTGTTTGAGCGGGCCCGCTGGGAAGTGCTCCGGCACAGCAGCGGAATGGATGTCTTCACGCGCAACGGCGTCTGGCCCGCGGTGCGGAAGGCCATCGTGGAATACCACGCGGGGGTCTGGCCAGGCGATGCGCTCCGGTTCGACCTTGAGATCACCCACCGGGGCCGGACGTCCTTCACGCTGAAACAGCACGCCTACCGCAAGAGCGACGGAGCGAAGGCGGCGACGCTCGAGTGCGTCTATGTCTGCATCAACCAGCGGCAGGAACCGGTTCCGGTGCCCGAAGAGGTCCTGACCGGTCTGGCGGGGTAGGGTCGGCGACGGTTCAGCCTTGGAACGTGGGGCGAGGAAGTGTGAAACCGGGGGAGGGCTGGATCGTCTTGAGAGATGGCGGACCCGGTGGAACCTCTCCCTCTACCACCGCCATCAAGAAGACTGCCTACCTCTGAGTCGCTCCGGCGTCGCGAAGTTGCGAAGCCGGGGCGCTCACTTTTTGGGCTGCTTACTTCTTCGGCCGCCCCGGGGGGGTGTCGGAATCGAAGATGTCCTTGTTCTTCGCGATGAATTCCTGGAGGTTCGCCGGCACATCCTCTTCGGGGTAGATCGCGCTCACCGGGCACTCGGGTTCGCAGGCGCCGCAGTCGATGCATTCGTCGGGGTGGATGTAGAGCTGATCCTCCCCTTCATAAATGCAATCCACGGGGCAAACGTCGACGCAGGCCCGGTCCTTCACGCTGATGCAGGCCTCGGTGATGATGTACGGCATGTATCGCTCCTCCGGGCGGTGCCGGGTGGGTTCGCACGACTGGGGGGACCGTGTAGTGGGAGAGAGTAGGAAGTCAGGGGCGTACTGCGCAAGGGGTCGGCGGTTGCACCTCCTTCACAATGCACACCCGCGGCTAGCTTCCCCACCATGTTGACCCGCACCCTCGCCCTCGCGATCGCGCTGATCGGCGCACCACTTTCGGCGCAACAGGCTCCCGCCTGCACACCAGGACGGACCGCCCTCGTCCTCAGCGGTGGCGGTGCCAAGGGCTTCGCGCATATCGGGGTCATCAAGGCCCTCGATGCCGCGGGCGTCCGTCCCGATCTGGTGGTCGGCACGTCGATGGGCGCCGTCATCGGTGCGCTCTACGCGTCGGGATTGTCGGGCATCACCCTCGACTCGATCGCCCGCACCCTTCCGCTGCGTGAGCTGGTCCGGCCCGGTGCGCCGAGCGGGCCGCGCATCTGGGGATCGCTCCATCCGCTGATTCTCTGGGAGGCCGGCGAAGGAGGCTTCGCGCTCCAGGGTGGCGCAGCGCAGCGCGGCGAGATCAACGGCCTCCTGAACGACGTGCTTTTGCGCAGCAACCTGATGGCCGGCGGCAACTTCGACCGGTTGCCGATTCCACTCCGCGTGATTGCAACCGATATGCGCGACCGCAGCGTAGTCGTGCTCGCCGACGGCGACCTGAGCCAGGCCGTGCGCGCGAGCGTCGCGATTCCGCTGGTCTTTGCGCCGATCGAAGTTGGCAACCGCACCCTCGGCGATGGCGGGCTCTCGGCCAACATTCCGGTTGCCGCTGCGCGCGAGAACGGTGCGATCCACCTCCTCGTCAGCGATGTCACCGAGCGCCCGGCCGACTCGCTCAACCTGACCTCGCCGCTCGTGGTCGCCGATCGCCTGCTCAACTGGCTCTTTCGTCAACCCGCCGATTCCCTTTCGCCAGGTGATCTCTACCTGCGCACGCCGGTCGACGGCTTTCGTGCGCTCGACTTTTCGCGCAAGGCCATCGACTCCCTGATCCAGCTCGGTGAAGCCACGGCCACCAGGCAGATCGCGGAGTGGAGTTGTCGACCACCGGAACAGCCAGCGCACGCATCTGGTACACCGTCCGCGCTCCCCAGTATCGTCACCGGAGTGCTCGATGGTTCCGGAGACCCCGAAGGGATCCGGCTGACGACGCAGGCACTCGACCTGGCGAGCGGGCGCGCGCTGGAGTTGCGCGCACTGCAGCGCCGGCTTCGGGCACTCACGGAACGCGAGGTCTTCCGCGAGCTGTGGCTGACACCGCTCGTCACTGGTGATTCGGTCGTGTTCCGTCCCTCGCTGGTTCGCCAGCCGCGACGCGTGGCGGGGCTTGGCCTCGCGTACGACACCGAACTCGGCGGACGCGTCTGGGGTGGCATCGTCGATCGACGACTCGCACTGATTCACAGCGAAGGATCGGGAGTGCTCTCCCTCGGGCGGTTCCGCCGCGAGGCGAGTCTCACACTGCGCCGCCCCACGATCCTGGGATTGCCGACCTATTCGCCTGCCGTTTCCGTCCGTGGATCGGGCGAAGAGCTGCGTCGCTTTGCGGCCGATGGTCTCGAGCTCGCGGCCGCCGATTATCGCGACCTGACCTTCACCGCGGGACTGGAACGCAACATCGGTCGCGAGATCCGGCTCTCGCTCGACGGAGAGTGGCGCACCTGGCGCGCGACCGACCTGCGCAGCAACGCGCGCGGCACCGGGACCGCCTACGGCCCTCGACTCACGGCGGAAAAACTCACGGCATCACGCGAGCGGCTCGCCGCACTCTCGGTGGCGTGGACCACGGGCTATTCGGTGGGTTCACTGGAGATGAACCTGGGCGGAGCCTTCGGGCCGATTCGGCTGGAACAGCGCATCCGGGTCGGCGTCGGCGAAAAGCTTCCCGCAGGACTCACCTTTCCGCTGGGCGGTGACGAAGGATTTCCCGGACTGCACCTTGGCGAACGTCGCGGTGATCGCGAGGCGTTCACGTCGATCTCGCTTTCACGTCGAGTGATCGGGCCACTGCGAGTGCGTGTGACGGGCGCCTACGGACGCACGGCGTTCGCGAATCCAGCCGACGCTCCGCCGGGCATCGCGTTGCAGCCGATCGTAATCGGCGGTCTGTTCGGGCGTGGTGGCTGGTTGCTGGGTGGGCGTGTCGGCGTGGGGAGCGACACGCCCATCGGTCCGGTCCGCGCGGAGTATGGCTGGAATGATGCGGGCCGGGAGGCGCTTTACCTGCGCGTGGGGCGGTGGTTCTAGGGCTTCACCGGCGTGAACTTGAGCCGCACCATCTGGTCGCGTCGATCCTCGCAGCTGTCGGCCTTTAGGTCGAGCACATATCCATCGCCATCGGCGAGTACATAGAACTCGCCCGGCTCCTTGCAGCGCGCGCCGCTCCAGCTCAACACACCATCGTGCTGCTTTGCCGTGCCGAGGATCGGCGCGCTCTTGGGCATCGTGATCTCATAGCTGCCGTCGGCGAGCAGCTTCATCGTGATCTCGTTGATGGGGAGCAGCATATTCGGGTCCCGCATCGTGACGCGATAACTGCCAAGCGGCATCGTGACCGCCGGCGGCCGGGTCACCGAGGCGGCAGAGGCAGGGGTGGCGGTCTGTGCCATCAGTGGAGTCGCCAGCAGCGAACCAACCAGCAGCAGGCTCAGGGCAGGGAGGCGCATCGGGTGCTCTCGGCTGGAGAGATGAGGTGCCTGAGACTACCTCGCGGATCGGCTAACGAGAAGAGGCAGGCCAACTTGGAACATCTCGCCCGGGCCGCTCAGTTCCGGATCGGGACGGCCTGCCTGACGCCGTCCAGGTGATTTATACCAATCACTTGGCGCGAATTGACAAATCCCCTCGCGAGACCTAGGATTTGCCCCCATATGACCTCGCTCGCCAACCACCGCCAACCCGATGCCGCTGCGGCGTCCGGACCCCTCGGCCATCGCGGCCCGCGGGGTGACATCCTGCGGCATCTCAAGCGGGAAGGTCAGGCGACGGCGGGCGAACTGAGTCAGGCGCTCGGCTGTTCCCTCAACGCGGTCCGGCATCACCTCAAGGAGCTCGAGGTGGAGGGTGTCGTGGGCTTCGACCGCGAGCACCGCGGCGTGGGTGCGCCGGCCCACGCCTTCCGGCTCACGTCGCAGGGGCACGCGCTCTTTCCCGACCGGTACGAGCGCGCGGTGGCCGACCTGCTCGACCACGTGGTCAAGGCCGAGGGGCGTGAGGGCGCCGTCCGCTTCCTCGAGGCGCAGTACCAGGCGCTCGCGGCGCGGATCGAGGCCGAAACGCAGGGCGTCCCGGCCAGTCGCCGTGGCGAGGTGGTGGCGCGGGTGCTCGACGCCGAGGGGTATATGGCGACCTGGGCCACGGCGACCGAAGGCGGACTGCTGACGGAGCACAACTGTCCGCACCGGTTGATCGCCGAGCGCTTTCCCGAAGTCTGCGCGGCCGAGGAGCGATTCCTCCAGCAGGTCTTCGGGGTTCCCGTCGAACGCCGCTCGCAGATCGCGGGTGGCTGTGGCACGTGCAGTTATCGCGTCGGCACCGTCGGCGCTGAGGCTTTGGAGGAAGGATGAGTTCATCAGTCGAGGCGCTGGTCAATCGCGAGTACAAGTACGGCTTCGTGACCGACATCGAATCGGATACGATGGCCGTCGGGCTGTCCGAGGACACCGTGCGCTTCATTTCGGCCCGCAAGGAGGAGCCCGAGTGGCTGCTCGAGTGGCGCCTCAAGGCGTATCGCCGCTGGCTCACGATGACCGAGCCGACCTGGCCCAACGTGCACTACCCGCGGATCGACTATCAGGCGATTGCCTACTACTCCGCGCCGAAGAACAACAAGCCGCTCGCCTCGCTCGACGAGGTGGATCCCAAGCTGCTCGAGACCTACGAGAAGCTCGGCATTCCACTCAGCGAGCAGAAGTTGCTGGCCGGTGTGGCCGTGGACGCAATCTTCGACTCGGTATCCGTGGGCACCACGTTCAAGGCCACGCTGGCAAAGTCGGGCGTGATCTTCTGCTCCTTCGGCGAGGCGGTGCGCGAGCATCCCGAGCTGGTGCAGAAGTATCTCGGCAGTGTGGTGCCGGCCTCGGACAACTACTTCGCGGCCCTCAACTCCGCCGTGTTCAGCGACGGGTCGTTCGTGTACATCCCCAAGGGCGTGCGCTGCCCGATGGAGCTCTCGACCTACTTCCGCATCAACGCGGCCAATACCGGCCAGTTCGAGCGGACGCTCATCGTGGCCGAGGAAGGGGCGTATGTCTCCTACCTCGAGGGTTGCACGGCACCGAAGCGCGACGAGAACCAGCTGCACGCCGCGGTGGTGGAACTCGTAGCGCTCGACGACGCGACCATCAAGTACTCCACCGTGCAGAACTGGTATGCCGGTGACGAGAATGGCGTGGGCGGGATCTACAACTTCGTGACGAAGCGCGGCAAGGCCGCAGCGCGCGCGAAGATTTCGTGGACCCAGGTCGAGACCGGTTCTGCCATCACCTGGAAGTACCCCAGCGTGATCCTGCAGGGCGATGACAGCGTGGGCGAGTTCTACTCGGTCGCCGTGGTGAACGGAATGCAGCAGGCCGACACCGGCACCAAGATGATCCACATCGGTCGCAACACGAAGAGCACCATCGTGTCGAAGGGCATCAGCGCGGGGCGGGGGCAGAACTCCTACCGTGGCCAGGTGAAGATCCTGCCCAAGGCCACTGGGGCGCGCAACTACACCCAGTGCGATTCGATGCTGATCGGCAACCGGTGCGGGGCGCACACCTTCCCCTACATCGATGTTCAGAACTCCTCGAGCGATGTCGAACACGAGGCCAGCACAAGCAAGATCGGAGAAGACCAGATCTTCTACTGCAAGCAGCGCGGAATGAACACCGAGAACGCCATCAGCGTGATCGTCAATGGTTTCTGCAAGGAAGTCTTCCGCGAACTCCCGATGGAGTTTGCGATCGAAGCGCAGAAGCTGCTCGGAGTGACGCTGGAAGGAAGCGTTGGATAAATCGCCCATCGCCCATCGCCCATCGATGGACGAGAGATACAACGAACTACGGAAGACTTGATCATGTCTCTGCTTGATATTCAGAATCTGCGCGCCAGCGTCGACGACGTCGAAATCCTCAAGGGGATTTCGCTCACGGTGAACGCCGGTGAAGTGCACGCGATCATGGGACCGAACGGGTCGGGCAAGAGCACGCTGGCGCAGGTGCTGGCCGGGCACCCCGCCTACGAGGTGACCGCCGGCAGCGCCACGCTCGACGGTGCCGACCTGCTCGATATGGAGGCCGAGGAGCGCGCGCACGCTGGCGTCTTCCTGGCGTTCCAGTATCCGGTCGAGATCCCGGGCGTGACCAATGCCTACTTCCTGCGCATTGCCTACAATGAGGTCCGGAAGGCAAAGGGTCTCGACGAGCTCGATCCGATCGACTTCCTCGACCTGCTCGAAGAGAAGCTCAAGGTCGTGGAGTGGGGCCCCGAAATTATGGAGCGGGCCGTGAACTTCGGCTTCTCGGGCGGCGAGAAGAAGCGCAACGAGATCCTGCAGATGGCCGTGCTCGAGCCCCGGCTCGCGATCCTCGACGAGACCGACTCCGGTCTCGACATCGACGCGCTCCGGATCGTGGCGGCCGGCGTCAACAAGCTGAAGAGCCCCGACAAGGCCACCATCGTCGTGACCCACTACCAGCGACTGCTCGACTTCATCATCCCCGACTACGTCCACGTGCTGGCCGGCGGCCGGATCGTGAAGTCGGGCGGGAAGGAGCTGGCGCACGAACTCGAGGCCAAGGGCTATGAGTGGCTGACGGGCGCGGTGGAGGAAGTAGCGCTGTGAGCGGAATCTTGACCGCGCCCGTCACCCCGAGCGCAGCGAGGGGCCCCGTCGTCATCAGCGTCCCGACCTCGAAGGACGAGGAGTGGCGCTTCACGCCACTGGCCGGACTCGAGGCCGTGGCGTTCGAGTCGCCGGCATCTCCCGGCGCGCTTGGGCCTGCCGATCTCGGCGAGTACCTCTTCGGCCACCCCGAATGGGCCACCGTGGTGGTCGTCGACGGGCGGGTGGATCTCGCGGCGTCGCACTTCCCCGAGTTGCCCGCGGGCGCGCGGCTGATGCCCCTCGCACAGGCGATCGCCAGCGGTGACGCCGTGGCCACGGCGCACCAGCGGCAGCACGATGGTGAAGA
>JAZJZU010000012.1:9152-14710 GCA_040389605.1 Gemmatimonadota bacterium | reverse complement strand
TCCCGCGTGAACGACCCGCCTCCAGCCCGATCGGCGAGCGTGAGGGTTCCGACCACGCGCGACGGCTGCCCAGCCGCTGCATAGATGATCGGCACCGCCAGGACCTCGCCCGGAACCCAGGTGGGTTGCGTTCCCGTGGCGATGCGCCCTTCACGGAAGGCTCTCGCGACCACCGCGACGGGATCGTCGGACGGCACTTCAGTGGGGATCACCCCCGGCCCCGTGCCGACGATCGCGACCAGCCGTAGCCGGTCCGCCGCCGGGTCGTGGACCCGGAGCCCCGCCCGCCGCGCGCCAACGACCGCGGTGACCTCGCGCAGGATCAGCGCGGCCACTTCCTCCACGGCCTGCGCACGTCCCAGGAGTTCGCCGATGGAGTAGAGCAGGTCGATCTCTTCGTACCGCGCGGCGAGTTCGCCGGTCAGGGCGGTGGTCGATCGATCGGCCTCCAGGAGGGCGCGGACGATGGGGAGGAGCCGCGAAACCAGTTCCTCGCTCCGCGCAGGAACATCAGCAACAATTTCGAGGAAGAGGCCGGGGGCGTCAGGAATCGCGTGCCACGAGGCAGAGTCGCCCTGGGCGCCCCTCGGCGCTCGAGGGGTGGGTGCACCTGAATCGACCCCGGCGACCAGCGACCAGCGCTCGCCATCGAGTCGCCACAGTCGCAGGGTTGCCCCGGCCAGCGCGCCGAGTGGAGCGAGCGCGCCACCAAGGTGGCTCAGCAGCGGGGCAGCGTCATCCAGATCGTGTTTCCCCGGTCGTTGAAGGCCACCTGGTCGGCGAGCGAACGAATCATGAACAGCCCCCGGCCGCGGGTGGCCTCGAGCGCACCATCGTGCGTGGGATCCGGAATCGCCATCGGATCGAAGCCGTCGCCTTCATCCGAAACGCCGATGATGATCTGGTTGCTCTGGACCTGGATGTCGATCGTCACGCGTCGACTGGGGTCGTTGCGATTGCCGTTGACCATCGCGTTCGCGACGGCTTCGGCAACCACGGTGCAGAGGCGGAACTGCGTGCGGGTGGAGATCAGCGCACCGGCGGTGCAGCAGGCGATGACGGCATCGACCACCTGGCCGACCTGCGTGAGGTCGGTGGGCAGTTCTACCCGGAACTGATCGCCACCGCTCCCGTCGATCGGGCTGACTCGTGCTGCGGTGAGCATCGCCACCCTCAGAAGCCCTCGAGTGCCTCCGAGGCGGTCTCGGAGATCGAGAACAGCGTGTCGAGCTTGGTGAGCTCGAACAGCGAACGAAGATCTTCGTTGAGTCCCACGAGGCGGAGATCTCCGCTCGACTCCCGGACCTTCTTGCTGATCGACACCAGGGCACCCAGTCCCGACGAGTCGATGTAGGCGGTGCGCGTAAAGTCGAGAATGAACTTGCGCTCACCACGGTCGAGGGCATCCTGAATCAGTTGCTTGAGGTCCTGTCGATTGGCGACGATCAGTTGACCTTCAAGGCCCACCACCGTCACCCCGCCAGCATCTCGAACTGCAGTAAACGTCATTGCCATCGCTCCAGGTCTCAGTGCGTCCTGGCGCCCGCTTGGAGCGCCACCATCGCTGCCACGTCCACAATATCGTCCGGCGAGGCCCCACGCGACAGGTCAGACATCGGGCGCGCCAGTCCCTGGAGCAATGGACCGGCCGCGCTCGCGCCTGCAAGTCGTTCGGTCAGCTTGTAGGCAATGTTCGCCGCGTCGAGCGAGGGGAACACCAGGATGTTGGCCCGGCCGCCAACCGGAGAGCCAGGGCACTTTCGCGCCGCGACGTCGGGCACGAGCGCAGCATCGAGCTGGAGCTCGCCGTCGGCCACCACGTCGGGGGCGAGGGACTTGAAGCGGGCCAGTGCGGCCTGCATCCGGGCGGGATCAGGCCCGATGGCGCTCCCCTTCGTGGAGTACGAGAGGAAGGCGACGATCGGCTCGTCACCCACCAACGCGCGCCGATCGCCGGCCGCCGCCACCGCCGCATCGGCCAGTTGCTCCGCGGTGGGCGCCGGAAGGACGGCAATGTCGGTGTACGTGAGGACCCGGCCGTCTACCAGCCCGTGATACATCGCCGAGCTGACCGTCGTGAGGCCCTCGCGCAGGCCGATGGCCCAGAGCGCTGCTCGTACCACATCCGCCGTCGTGGCAATCGCACCCGCCACACAGCCATCGGCGGCTCCGATCGCCACGAGCCCCGCCCCGCACCGCACCGGATCGCTCGCGAGGTCGCGCGCGTGGACACCATCGCGCACCGCACCGGGGCGACGCGCCCGCAGATGATCGGCAACGGCAGAGAATTCGGGATGCAATGCCGGGCACCGCTTTCCGCCGTCGAAGAGAATCGGAATCGCGATGCCAAGGCGTTCGAGGATCTCTGCCGCAGCACGGACCCTGGTGTCGTCGCCCTCGGGGAGCACGATCCGGGCGCGCCGCCCCGCGGCGCGAGCCCGGAGCTCATCCCGAAAACTCACCGACCAAACTTCGCGGCAAGCGCCTGCGCCACAGCGGGTGAGACCAGTCCGTCGAGGTTGCCCCCGAACCGGGCCGCCTCCCGGACCAGCGACGAGGAGAGATAGGTCAGGTCGACGGCGGGAACGAGGAAGACTGTTTCCAGATCGGGATTGAGTCGGCGGTTCATCAGTGCCATCTGGAACTCGTACTCGAAGTCGCTTACGGCACGCAACCCGCGGACGGCGAGGGTCGCGCCACGGTCCCGGGCGAAGTCGGCGAGCAGTCCGGAGAACGACGCGAGCTCGACGCGCGGCTCATTCCCCACGGCGGCCTGCAGCAGTTGTAGCCGCTCATCGACGTCAAAGAGTGGCTGCTTGCTGGGATTGATCGCCACGGCAACGATCAGGCGATCGGCGAGGCCGAGCGCGCGTCGAATGAGATCTTCGTGGCCGCGAGTGGGGGGGTCGAATGAGCCGGGATAAATCGCGATTCGCATCAGGAAGCCCGGAAGAAGGAGACGGCGACGTCACCCCAGCGGCGCGTATCGCCACCGGCAATGGTGACCCTGGACGAATGCTCCACCGCGAGCACCGGAGCGAAAGGTACCGCCATCCACAGCCGCACCAGCTCCTCGGCCAGCCCTCCAGCAAACGGAGGGTCGGCGAGGGCCAGATCGAAACTTCCGGCAGGCAGCGCCGCGGCAAACCGGATGGCATCGTATCGCGTGATGGTCACGCGCTCGTCGGTGGCGAGTGACGCGACATTCGCACGCAGGGCATTCAGGGACGGGGTGTTCAGTTCCACGAAGGTTGCCGAGGCCGCGCCACGGGACAGCGCCTCCAGTCCGAGCGCTCCGCTGCCGGCGAAGAGGTCGAGCACGGATGCGTCGGCCAGCTCCGGGCCAAGGATGTTGAGCCACGCCTCGCGCACTCGCTCGGCCGTGGGCCGAACGCGTGCGTCGCGCGGCGTCGTGAGGCGTCGGCCACCCCAGGTTCCGCTGACAATCCGGGTCACGCGACCGTCCGCGGTGCGAGCGCCACCACCCTGGCCTGCAATGATGATCGCCCCTGGAACTCGTTGCGCTCGAGCCTGAACGCGACATCCACCTGCGGAGCATTCCGGTAATCGATCCGGTCGGCCCACCCGAATGCAATCGCGTCGAGCGCGCGCCCCGACCCTTCGAGCACGCATTTCAGGTGGTTGCTGCCGACCTCACGCCCTGACTGCAACCGCACGTCCCGCGCCCCGTACACCGGCGAGGGATTTCCCATTCCGCAGGGTTCGAGGTATCGGCCCAGCCGCTCGAGGTCATCGGTGACCTCGCCCAGCGAAAGCTCGAGGTCTACGCGCTGCGTGGAACCGAGATCATCGGGCGACAACCGATCCTGAACCGCCTGGTTGAAGCGCGCACGAAACGCAGGGATCAGTGCCGGGTCGATCGTCAGTCCCGCCGCCATTGTGTGCCCGCCGAATCGTTCGAGCAGATCGCCGCAGGCGAGCAGCGCTGCGTGGAGATCGAATCCATCGATGCTGCGGCCACTTCCCTTCCCCCACTCGCCGCTCCCTCCGATCAGGAAGGTCGGGCGACCGTAGCGTTCCACGATCCGGGATGCCACGATGCCGATGACACCGGGATGCCACTCTGGCGAATGCAGCACCAGACCGGTGTGCTCCGCGGGGTCAGCGAAGTCACGCTCGACCATCGTGAGCGCGTCATCCAGGATCCGCTGGTCCATCGCCTGGCGTGCGCGATTGAGGTCCTCGCACCGCGCGGCAAGGGTGGCGGCTTCCCGCGCGTCGTCGGTGAGCAGCAGTCGCAGGCCTTCCTTCGCGTCGGCGATCCGTCCGACGGCATTCAGCCGAGGCGCGAGAACGAAACCGATCTGCCCTGCGCGCAGGTCAGCAGCCGGGAGCCGCGCGCTCGTGAGCAACGCACGCAGACCGGGCCAGCGTGAATCGGCGAGCAGCCGGAGTCCGTGCTTCACCAGGATGCGATTCTCACCGGAGAGCGGCACCACGTCGGCCACGGTCGCGATTGCGACATAATCGAGAAGGTGCATCGGGAAGGCCGCGGGCAGGCCAAGTGGCTCGACCAGGGCCTGCACCAGCTTGAACGCGATCCCGGTCCCGCACAGCATTTCGAGTCCCGACTCGTCACCCGGCTGCTGCGGGTCGACGATCGCATCGGCTGCCGGCAGGATCGCACCCGGGAGATGGTGGTCGGTGATGATGACCTTCAGCCCCGCGGCCTTCGCCGCCGCCACCGTTTCGACCGCCGTGATACCACAATCGCAGGTCAGGATCAGGCCCGCGCCGACCCGCTCGGCCGCGCGCAAGCCGGCCACCCCGAAGTCGTAGCCATCCTGCAGGCGATGCGGGACGAAGGGATGCACCACGCCCCCGGCCGCGCGAAGCGCGCGCGTCAGCAGCGCCGCAGCACACTGGCCGTCGACGTCGTAGTCGCCGTGCACCAGAATCGGAACGCCATTGCGGATCGCGGTCACCACGGAGTCGACAGCGGCCGCCATCCCCAGCAGGCGCGAGGGATCGGCGAGGGATTCGAGTGGCGGGCGGAGAAAGGCGCGAGCCGGTTCGGTCCCGCTCAACCCGCGCTGCACCAGGAGCGCGGCGAGCGGGAGCGGCAACGAGAGCGCCGCGGCCAGTGCCTTCGCGGCCTCCCCGTCGGGGGCCGGCGCGAGGCGCCAGCGCGGCGTGGCGATCAGACGGTGACCTCGGCGAGGTAGACAATCGCGCCGCACATTTCACAGCCATCGAGGAGGAGCCCCTCGGCCTGCAACCGTCCGATGCGTGACCGGGGGATGGCGGTGAAGCAGGCGGTGCAGGTCGCGTGACCCGTGGGGTTGCCGGCCGGGACGAGGATTTCGGTGGTGCGGGATCCGCGCAGGCGATCGTAACGGATTCGGAGCGCGCGATCGAGTTGGCTGGCCGACTTCTCACGCTCGGCCTGGGCCACCGTCAACTCCTCTTGCAGTGCCCCGCGCCGCGTGTCGAGCTCGGCTCGCGCATCGGCCTGTTCCGCTTCGAGGGTCGCAAGGCGCTCGTCGTCTATCTCACCGCCGGCGACCCCGATTTTCGTAAAAACGAAGAATTGATTT
>JAZJZU010000012.1:5154-9142 GCA_040389605.1 Gemmatimonadota bacterium | reverse complement strand
TCGGAGAGTCGCAGCCACTCGCCCTCTTCCTGCGTCAGGATCGAGCGCCCGAGTTCGACGTCGGCCATCAGCTGCGCGGCCACACGAGGATTGCGCTCCTGTTCGAGGCGAAGGCGGCGCGCCTCGTGCTTCGCGCGTTGCGCCTCCAGCTTGGTGCCCACCTCATCGCGCCGCCGCGCAATATCGTCGGCCGTCCGCGTTGCCGACGCGATCTCGGAGCGCAGCCGATCGAGCACGACATCAAGCGCGGCGCGCTCGCTCTCGATTTCGGCGACCCGTCCGTTGATGTCGGCGAGTCGGCGGTCCTTGGTCTGGACGTCAAGCAACTTGGGAAGGTCGGGGTGCATCGCGTTCACTCCTCGGAAGACGGATCACCGATACCGCTGCGCGGCCTCGGGGTAGTGGCAAGATACAACCTAAACCGCGCCTGCCCTTCCTTGGTGAGCGCCTGCCACCGGCGGCGGCGCTCCAGCGGATCGGACTCGGCAGCGATATCGGGGAAGTGGTGAATCTCTTCGAGGGCCTCCAGCGCCCCCACGTACTCGCGATCGACGTCATACCCCTCAGGGGCGCCGCCTGCCTCAACCAGGCGATCCCAGGAATCACGTGCCCGCTCGTCGAGGGCCGGCAGGGCGTCTCCCACGGGCGCGCCCTGCGGGAGCGCGACGAGCGCCCCGAAGATCCGCCGGAAGGCACTCACCGTGAACCGGTCGATCGGCACCTCTTCCCGGGCCCGCGCCAGCCAGTCCGGACGGAGCAGCAACAGCCGCAGCAGCTTGCGCTCGATCTCGGCTCCGGGCGGCCGGGGCCCGCGCGGTACCGCCTCGCGTGAGACAGTCCTCGATGGGGATTCGACCGACGTGGCCAGACGCGGCGGCTCGTAGGTTGGTCGCGCGGCCGTCTCGCTCGCCACGGTCTCCCGCGGAATGCCAAGCCGCTCCGCCACACGAGAGATGTACAGCTCCTTCGTGACGGGATCTGCCGCCGCCCGGAGTGTCGGCAGCAGTCGATCGAGCGCCTCGCGCGCACGCCGCACGTCGCCAAACCATCCCTTCAGCTCGAGCAGCTGCAGCTTGCGCTCGAGCAGGTCGACGGCATCGTGCAGCATCGGATCGAGCGCTGCCACTCCGCCTCGCTGGACCACGCTGTCGGGATCCTCTCCCGCCGGCATCGTGGCGACACGCACCCTGACGCCGTGCGCGATGAGTACATCCCCTGCCCTGAAGGTGGCCTTCAGGCCGGGACCGTCGCTGTCATAGAGGAGGATCACTTCTTCGCTGTAGCGCTTGAGCAAGGTCGCCTGGGCTTCCGTCAGTGACGTACCGAGTGGCGCCACGACGTGATCGATTCCCGCGAGCGCGAGGCGAAGCACATCGAAATACCCCTCCACGACGATGGCAAATCCCGCCTTCCGAATGGCGTGCTTCGCGAGATGAATGTGGTAGAGCTGTTCGCCCTTGTGGAACACGGGCGTCTCGGGAGAGTTGAGATATTTCGGTTCTCCCGCACCGAGAATGCGTCCACCGAACGCGACCGTGCGACCGCGCAGGTCGTGGATCGGGAACATCAAGCGCCCGCGGAACCGCGAGTAGAGCGTGCCATCCTCGCGCTTCATCACCAGCGCGGCTTCGAGCATCGCCTCATCGGTGATGCCGAGCTGCTTCATCGCGGCGATCAGTTCGCTCCCGCGAGGGGCATAGCCGAGCCCGAGTTCGGCCGCCGCATCGAGGGAGAATTGCCGCTCCAGCAGGTAGCGTCGCGCGGTTTCGGCCTCGGGGTTGTCGCGGAGCTGAGCCGCGAACCAGCCCTGCGCCGCATCGGCGGCCTGGTAGAGTGGCTCGCGTGGATCCGGTCCGGTGCGTTCGGTGGCCTCGGGAATCGCGATCCCGTAGCGTCGGGCCACTTCCCGGACCGCCGTGGGATAATCGAGCCCGAATCGTTCGGTGTACCAGCGAAAGACGTCACCCGACGCGTGGCACACGAAACAGTAGTAGAGATTCTTCTTGGGGATCACCGCAAAGTTTCTTCCGGTGCCCTGATGAAAGGGGCACGGGCCGCGATAGTCGCTGCCCTGCCGCTTGAGCTGGACCGTCTCCTGGATGATTTCCAGCAGGTCGGCGGTGTCGCGGACGCGCTCGATGAGTTCGTCGGGAATTCGCGCCATCAGCGGAACACCACCACGGTGACCCCGGTGCCACCCTGTTGCCGTGGGGCGAACTCGAACGAGGCGACCCGTCGGTCACTCTTCAGCAGGCGATGCACCACGTCGCGCAAGACTCCGGTTCCCATTCCGTGAATGATACGGAGCTGCGGCTGATCGGCGAGGGTCGCTCCGTCGATGGCCGCGTGGACCATTGATTCCGCCTCATCGGCCCGCATCCCGCGGAGGTCGATCTCCGTCGCGGCCTCGCGCACCGGCTCATCCCCGGACGGCAGCTCACGCCGGTGTTGACGACGGCCGTGCTCGGGGGCGAGGAGCACCAGTGATCGGGCCGCAACCACGAGCCGCATCGTGCCCACCGTCACCACAGCCCTGCCATCGCTCCGCAGTTCGATCACCTCACCGGTCGAACCGGTCGTGAGTCGGACCCGGGAACCCACGGCGACTCGCTCCCCCGCCCCCTCGGGAAGGGGGTCGGGTTCCTCGAGGATCCGGGCCTCATCGCGTACCCCTTCCTCCAGGATGCGCCGCGCCTCACGGGCGCTGGCCTCGTCGGCCGCACCCTTGGCGAGCGAGAGCGCCTCCTCCACTCGTCGGCGCGCCTCCAGCAGGTAGGCCTTCGCCTGCCGAGCGCGATCGCGTTCCGCGTCCTTCTCGGCCACGCGCACCGCGCTCTCGCGAGCAGTGAGGCTGGCATCGGTCATTGAGGCGACCGCTTCACGGCGCTCGACCTCGCCTTCACGTTCCCGAAGTGCCGCTTCCTCTCGCGCGAGCGCCTGCTCCCGAGCCTCGACCTCCGCGAGCAGGCGGTCAAGTTCCCGCTCGGCCTCCGGCACCAGTGCCTCGGCCTGAGCGAGCACTTCCGGATCGACACCGAGTCGGCGTGCGATGGCGAGGCCGTAGGAGCGGCCGGGAATGCCCTTGGTGAAGCGATAGGTCGGTGAAAGGGTGCTCGCATCGAACTGGAGCGAACCGTTCACGACACCCGCCACTCGCGTCGCCAGTGACTTGAGCGTTCCGAGGTGGGTCGTGGCGAGCGTCAGGGTCCCACGTCGGGTGAGCGTCTCCAGCACCGCCATCGCGAGCGCACCACCTTCCGCGGGATCGGTGCCCGAGCCGACCTCGTCGAGAATGACGAGCGTTGCACCATCGGCGCGAATCAGGATGCGGCGGAGTTCCGCCACGTGTGCCGAGAAGGTCGAGAGGTCGGCAGCGAGCGACTGATGGTCACCGATGTCGACGAAGAACTGGTGCATCACCGGCAGGACGGATCCGGCACCGACCGGAGGGATGATTCCCGACTGACCCAACGCCAGCACAAGTCCAGTCGCCTTGAGGAGCACCGTCTTGCCACCGGTGTTCGGCCCCGAGATCAGCAGTGTCCGCTCGCCCGCGTCAAGCACCAGATCGAATGGAACGACTGCGATCCCGCGCGCAAGCAGCAGCGGGTGGCGGGCGTTGCGGAGTGCCAGGGCGCCGCCGGGCTCCACCACATCGGGGACTTCGCCTGCCGTCGTCACCGCCCAGCGGGCACGGGCCGCGATGGTGTCAACCTCAACCGCCATCGTGTGCAGTGCCTTGATCACGTCCCGCGCCGGACGGAGTGCATCCGTGAGGTCACGGAGCACCTTCAGCGTTTCGCGCTCTTCGGCGATAACCGCGGCGCGGACCGCATTGCCCAGCTCGATCGCGGCACTCGGTTCGATGAACAAGGTGCCAGCGCTACCCGATTCATCGTGGATGATTCCTTCGGGACGGCTTCGCGCATCACGACGCACCGGAATGACATACCGGCCGCTGCGCATCGTGACCGACGCGCCGCCCGGC
>JAZJZU010000012.1:0-5144 GCA_040389605.1 Gemmatimonadota bacterium | reverse complement strand
CATTTCGCGCAGGAGCGACTCGAGTCGACGCACCAGTCGCTCGCGCGCCGCGTGTACCTCGCGCCGAGCCGCGGCGAGCGCCGGAGACGCGCCGTCGAGGAGTTCGCCATCGTCGCCGATGGAGCGCTCGAGGAGGCGCTCAATGCCGCGATCCACCGGCGCCACGCGCATCAGCCCCAGCCGGGGGCAGGACTCCGCCACCCGCGCCATCTCGGCTCCCAGCGTGCGACCCGCGGCGAGCGTGATCCCCACGTCGACCAGTTCGCCCAGCTCCAGCACGCTGCCCTCGACACGCAAGCGAGCGAGTGCGCCCCGAAGCTGTGGGACCGGAGGCACAGCAATGGACTCCCCGCGACGAAAGAGCGCGAGCAGTTCACCGACCTGGGCCAGTTCGTGGCGAATCCACTCGACATCACGGCTGGGCCACCGCGCGCGGATGGCTTCCGCGCCCAGCGGGCCGGCCGCGTGCTCGGCGATCACCTCGAGCGCGATTTCGAACTCCATCGCGTCGAGCGCCTCGGCCGAGGTCTCGGGCTCCAATGGCGAAGGGGTGCCGTCCTCCGTGAAGGACCGCACCCCGTGCAGCGTCGTCGCGGGGACGGTCATCCCTGCTGCAGCGCCTCTCGGGCGATCTGGTTGATCACCTTGCCGTCAGCCTTGCCCTTGAACCGGCCCATCAGCGCCGCCATCACCTTGCCGATGTCCGTGGCGCCCGCGGCAATGGCTTCGCGTGCAGCGGCACGAATTTCTTCCGGGTCGGCCTCAGGCGGGAGGTAACCCCGGAGTACGCCGATTTCGTATTCCTCCTTGGCAACGAGGTCGAGACGCGCGGCCGCGGTGAATTGCTCCACCGAGTCGAGGCGCTGCTTGATCTGCTTGCGGAGGATGTCGGCGATCTCATCGTCGGTGGGCTCCCGACCGAGTTCGATCTCCCGATTCTTGAACGACGAAAGGACCGTCCCCAGTACCAGGGTCCGGTCCTTGTCTGACGCCTTCCGCGCGCTGACCTGGTCAGCGCGCAGACGGGCGGCAATCTCAGGCATGGGAGGGGCGACGACGCGTCTTGCGCTGCGCGGCGTTCATCTTCCGCTTCCGCTTCTCGCTGGGCTTCTCGTAGTGGCGATGCTTCCGGAGATCCGACAGGATCCCGGCCTTCTCGCACTTCTTCTTGAAGCGCTTCAGTGCGCGCTCGAAGCTTTCATCCTCGTGGATGACGACTTCCGACATTAAAAAATCACCCCTCTCGTGCCCCGGTCAGGGGCGGTTAGTGCATAGCAGGGGAAAGGTTAACGGTCCGGGTGGGCTGGGGCAACCGCTGGAGCGCCCGGCCGCCCTCCTTCGCCGTGCCCATCTGGCACTGGAAACGGCTTCCCCTCAACCAGGGGGCCATTGCATCTGCCGGCCGCCGAGCAGGTGGGCGTGCAAGTGGCCCACGCTCTGCCCCCCGTCCCTGCCCGTGTTGATCACCAGGCGATACCCCCCATCGTTCAGCCCGAGCGCCTGGGCGGTCTCCACGGCAAGCCCCATCACCTCACCCAGCATCCTGCGTCCCGGATCGCCGACCGCGGCTACCGCCGAGTCGAGGTGGGCCAGTGGAATGACCAGCACGTGAGTTGGCGCCTGGGGCTTCAGGTCCCGGAAAGCGAGCGCCGCCTCGCTGCGGCCCACAATCTGGGCCGGTATCTCGCCCGCGGCGATCCGGCAGAAGATGCAGTCAGTCATCGGACCATCCGTGCGCGCTCGCGCAGCTGCAGAGTGAGGACGGCAGCGGCGACCGCTGCGGTCTCGAATCGGAGGATATGCGGGCCGAGCCAGATGGGGCGGGCATCGAGCCGCTCGCCGAGCCAGGCAACCTCCGACGGTGAAAATCCACCTTCCGGGCCGATTACCCAGCCCACCGGCTCGGCGGGGTGGAGCTGCTCGAGCGGCTCACCACCGGGGTCGCCGAAGAACCAGTGCACCCCGCTGCCCGTGATTCCGAGACCGGAGAGCGGCAGCAGGTCGTCCACGATCGGAATCCAGGGATTGCCCGACTGTTTGGAGGCCTCACGCACGCGACGCCGTGCTTTCTCGACGGCGCTCTCGCGTATCCGGGTCTCGACCTGTCGCGACCGCTCGGTCTCGATTGGCACCAGCCGGGTGATCCCCAGTTCGGCACACTGCTGCGCCACCGCGAGAAAGCGATCACGATCCCCGGCCCCGAGCGCCAGGACAAAGGGAGTGGGCTCCGGTACCAGGGTGATCGAGTCAACGTGCGCAGTCCAATCCTTGCCAACGGCACGGATCGTGGCCGCGGCCACGGTTCCGGCGCCATCGAGCAGTTCGACCTGATCGCCCGCCTTTCCCCGCCGCACCTCGGCGTGGTGTGTTTCGGACGCGTCGAGCGTCACGACGGCGTCCGTCACCAGGCTGCCGGGGGCCGCGAGGAAGCGCATCACGTCAGGCTCGCCGCAACACCCCACCATCCCGCATCGTGCACCTCATCCACAACCCGGAGCCCGTGACGCTCCAGCACTGGACGGAACAGCGACTCCTCGGCGTCTTCCATTCCCGAGAAGATCACGATTCCGTCTGGCGTGAGGGCCTTCACGATGCTCGGCAGGAGCAGCGTGTTCACGCTTCGGAGGATGTTGGAGCAGATCAGCTCAGCGGGTCCGGCCAGCAGGCCGAGTTCCCCGGCGTCGCCCACGAGGAACGTGACGCGATCGGAGACGCCGTTCCGCTGCGCGTTGGCGTCGGCGATCGGAAACGCTTCGTCATCGACCTCGATGCCGATCGCGGTGATCGCGCCGAGTCGTGCCGCAGCGATCGCCAGAATGCCCGATCCGCTTCCGAAATCGAGCATTCGGGTACCCGGCACAAGGTGACGCTCCAGCAACGCGAGTGCGGCGCGCGTCGAACCGTGCTCGCCGCTCCCGAAGGCCGATTCAGGATCGAGGGTCACCACCACCCGATCCCCCGAATCCTCCACGGGCAACCAGGTCGGGGTGAGCACGAAGCGCTCGAAGTTTCGCCTGATGATGCCGTCGCGCCAGCGGACCGACCAGTCGACCGGCACGAGGGGGGTGATGGCTCCCTCGATTTCGTGGAACGTGGCGCCGAGGTCGGACATGATCCGTGCGGCCTCGTCCTCGGTCGGCGCGACCGTCAGCAGGCTCCCTGCCTCCGGTTCCTCGACGCCCTGCCCTGTTGCGGCGACCAGCGCGGCCGCCACAGCGTCGGTGTCTTCTTCGCGACACGACACCGCGATCCGCCACCAGTGCGAGGTCACGTGCCAAGCGTCTCTTTCAGGAGGGCGTCCTTCAGCTTGGTCCAGAAACCACCCTTGCGGCTCGGTCCGTCGCCCTCGTGCTTGGCGAGCTCGGCAAAGAGCTGCTTCTGCTCCTCGTTCAGATCGTCCGGCGTCCAGATGTGCGCGCGGACATTCAGGTCGCCGGTCCCGTTGCCGCCGAGCCGCGGCAGGCCCTTGCCACGCATACGGAGCACGGTTCCCGATTGCACGCCAGCCGGAATCGCGAGCGATTCGTCCCCGTAGGGCGTCGGGATCACCACGCTCGTCCCGAGCGCGGCCTGCGAAAAGGAAACGGCCAGGTCGTAGATGAGATTGTCGCCATCTCGCTTCAACCGCTCGTCATCCTTCACCTCGATCATCACCACCAGATCGCCGTTGGGCCCGCCGCGCGGGCCAGCGGCTCCCTGCCCCCGCAGCGTGAGGTAGTTCTGCGACGAGATTCCCGCCGGAATGTCGACACTGACAGTGTGTTCGCCCTTGACGCGCCCATCCCCGCGACAGACTTCGCACGGAGTCTGGATGGTGTGACCCTCGCCATTGCAGGTCGGGCACGGTCCCACCTGCACAAACTGCCCGAACATCGACCGCGTGGCGCGCCGCACTTCGCCCGTTCCACCGCAGGTGGTACAGGTCACCGGCTTGGTGCCCTTCGCCGCCCCACTCCCACCACAGGTGGCGCACGAGGTGAGCGTCTTCACCTTGATGCTGCGCTTGGCTCCGAGGGCCACTTCCTGAAGCGTCAGCTTCACGGTCACCCGGATGTCCTGCCCGCGATTGGCCTCCGCCGCGCCGCGTCCACCGCCGAAGATGCTTTCGAAGCCGCCGAAGCCCCCGAAATCGCGCATGAAGATGTTGAGCGCTTCCGTCAGGTCGATATGCTCGAAGCCGCCTCCGCCGCCGAATCCGGCATTCGGCACGGAACCGAAGCGATCGTAGTGCGCGCGCTTGTCGGGATCGCTCAGGATCTGGTAGGCCTCCGAAATCTCCTTGAAGCGGGCCTCGGCGTCCGGCGCGGCGTTTCGATCGGGATGAAATTGCATCGCAAGCCGCCGGTACGACTTCTTGATCTCGTCGTCCGTGGATTCGCGCGTGACTTCCAGCGTGCTGTAAAGATCGCTCACTGATTCAATCCTTCTACCAGGCGCCCGGTGTGTTCCACCAGGCCGATGATTTTGTCATAGGGCATCCGGGTCGGTCCGAGCACACCGATGACACCAGTGGCTCCGCCGCGCCGATACGTCGAGGTGACCAGGGTGAACCCCGCGAGCCCTGGCTCGCCGTGTTCACCGCCGATCGTCACGGTGAGGCCTTCCTGTTTCCGCTGCGCCAGCGCCTCGTGCAGCACATCGCGTCGCTCGGTGAGCGACAGCAGCGAGCGCATCCGTTCGTTGGAGGCGAACTCCGGCTGATCCACGAGCACCGAGGCGCTGCCAAGCATCACGGCCTCACGGCTGTCCTGCAGATCAAAGAGCGCATCACCTTCGGCCAGGATGATGTCGAGCAGCTCGGCACTCTCTGGCGCGCTGCCTGCCTCACGCAAGCGCACCGAGAGCGTTGCGCGAATTTCCCGCAAGCTCAATCCGGCGAGGCGTTCATTGAGCACGCGCTGCACATCGTCGATCTGGTCGCGCGCCACCACCACCGGCAGTCGCACGTAGATGGTCCGCACTGCACCGCTGCGCAGGTTGAATACGAGCAGCAACCGCTCTGACGACACGGCCACGAGGTCGAGGCGCTCGAGGATGATTTCCTCCAGCGCAGGCGCCACCGCCACGCCGAGTTCCTGCGTGAGGATGCCAAGCACCTGCGCCGCCCTGCGCAACAGCTCCTCGCTCGCGGTCGCGGAGGCGCT
>JAZJZU010000011.1:0-40111 GCA_040389605.1 Gemmatimonadota bacterium | reverse complement strand
GCGAGCAAGTGAAGGTTGAACGCGGCGCGCGCCACCGCGCGAGCAAGTGAAAGTTGAACGCGGCGCACGGCGCCGCGCGAGCAATGGGGTTCGAGTCAGGCGAAAATCTGCGCGGCGCTCGGCGCCGCGCGAGCGAATTAACGGAGAGTTCATGAGCGCGACCGCTACGAAGACCATCGGTACCATCGTCCAGATCATTGGCCCGGTGCTCGACATCGAGTTCCCGCCCGATCAGCTGCCCGAGCTCTACAACGCGGTCACGGTCGAAGACACCAGTGGCCCGATGAAGGTCAAGCTCACGGCCGAGGTGCAGCAGCACATCGGACGGAACCAGGTCCGCGCGGTCGCGATGAGCTCCACCGACGGCGTCTCCCGGGGAATGCAGGCCATCGACACGGGCGCTGCGGTGTCCGTGCCGGTGGGCGACGCGGCCCTGGGCCGCATCCTCAATGTGCTCGGCGATCCGGTCGACGGTGGTGAGGCCATTCCCGCGTCGGTCGAGCGCTGGCCGATTCACCGGCCGTCGCCGGTCTTCACCGCACTCGAGCCGAAGACCGAAATTCTCGAGACCGGCATCAAGGTCGTCGACCTGATCGCGCCGTTCGTGAAGGGTGGCAAGATCGGTCTCTTCGGGGGTGCGGGCGTCGGCAAGACTGTCGTCATTCAGGAGCTGATCAACAACGTCCAGAAGGGTCACGGCGGCAAGTCGGTCTTTTGCGGCGTGGGCGAGCGCACGCGCGAAGGCAACGACCTCTATCTCGAGTTCAAGGAAGCCGGCATTCTCGGTTCCGTCGCACTGATGTTCGGGCAGATGAACGAGCCGCCGGGTGCGCGTCTCCGGGTCGGACTCTCCGGCCTCACCATCGCCGAGTATTTCCGTGACGTCGAAGGCCAGGACGTGCTGCTGTTCGTCGACAATATCTTCCGCTTCACGCAGGCGGGTGCCGAAGTGTCGGCGCTGCTCGGGCGGATGCCGAGCGCGGCAGGGTATCAGCCGACGCTGGCGACGGAAATGGGCGACCTGCAGGAGCGGATCACCTCGACCCGCAACGGCTCGATCACTTCGGTCCAGGCCATTTACGTCCCCGCCGACGACCTGACCGACCCGGCGCCGGCCACGGCCTTCGCGCACCTCGACGCTACCGTCGTGCTCTCGCGGGCGATCTCGGAGCTCGGCATCTACCCGGCCGTCGATCCGCTCGACTCCACGTCGCGCATCCTGGCGCCGCAGTTCATCGGCGAGCGGCACTACAACGTCGCCATCGGCCTGCAGCGCACCCTTCAGCGCTACAAGGCGCTGCAGGACATCATCGCGATTCTCGGTATGGACGAGCTCAGCGAGGAAGACAAGCTGGTCGTGGGCCGCGCGCGCCGGTTGCAGCGCTTCCTGTCGCAGCCGTTCTTCGTGGCCGAACAGTTCACCGGCTTCCCCGGCAAGTATGTCAAGCTTGAGGAGACCGTCGCGTCGTTCGAGCGCGTCCTCTCTGGCGAGTTCGATCACCTGCCCGAGCAGGCGTTCTATATGCAGGGCGGCATCGATGACGTGATCGCGCGCGCGAAGGAACTGCAGGGCTGATGCGCGTCACCGTGATCTCGCCCGAAGCGGCCGTCTACGATGGTGAGGCCGATGCCGTGGTCGCGCCTGCGTTCGATGGCGAGCTGGGTATCCTGAACAACCACGCCCCGTTGATGACGATGCTCGGGACGGGGACACTCACCGTGCGGGCGGGCGGCGTCGCGCAGCGATTTCGTGTGCAAGGCGGGTTCCTGCAAGTCGTCAAGAACAGCGTCCGCGTACTGGCTGAACACGTAGAGGGGGTTTCTGATGCGTAAGCAGATTGTGGTCGCACTGACGGTCCTGGCCGGCGCGGTGGCGCCGCTCGCCGCCCAGTCCACTGGTACGCCCATTTATCAGGCGCCCTACCGCGCCTTCGCGAACAGCGAGTTCGGCATCTCGCTCTCCGATCCGGGCAATGGCTTTGCGCTTGAGGGTTCCTGGCGTACGGCGATCAACCAGAAGATGGATTTCGGCTTCCGCGGCGGCATCGCCGATCGTTCGGGCCCCAATGGCACCGATCTCCTGGTCGGCACCGACTTCCGTGCCCGGGTCCTCGATCACAACGAGTCGTTCCCGCTCGATGGTTCCTTCACGCTGGGCCTTGGAGTCCAGAGTGGCGACGGCTACACGGTGGGCTACCTGCCGATCGGCTTCTCGATGGGTCGGCGCGTGCTGATCGAGGGCTCGTCGGTCTCGCTGGTGCCGTATGTGCATCCGGTGTTCACGCCGATCTTCGGCGATGGCAGCGGTTCGGATTTCTCGCTCGGCTTCGGTGTGGACGCGCGCATCACGCCGCGCATCGATCTCCGCTTCAGTGCGGCGCTCGGTGATCGCGACGGCATCGGGTTCACTGTCGCGTTCCTCCGCTAATCTCCCCCAGGAGTCGCTCAATGCTGTCTCGCGCCCTCGTGCTCACTCTGCTCGGGGGCGCGCTTGTGCAGGCCCCCCTCGCCGCTCAATCCCTCGGCCTGCCGGTGGTGAACAATGGCGTGCCGACCGGACTCAACCTCGCCGTTGACGCCGGTTTCTCGAACGCCGATGCCGGCAAGGCGACCACTCTCGGCGCCAGTGCCTCGCTCGGCATCGGTTTTCTCGGCGTGACCGGAACGATTGCGCGCTGGAATCCCAAGGATGGCGACGGTGTGTGGGCGCCGGGGGTGAGCGGATCACTCCGCTTGCTCGGTGGGCCGCTGATCCCGCTCCGCGTGATGGCGCAGGCGGGCGTGTCGCACTGGACCATCGGCATCGGCAAGACGACGCATATCCCGATCGGCGTCGGCTTCGCCGCGACCATTCCGTCGCCCGGTTTCGCGATCAAGCCGTGGATTGCACCGCGCGTCGACATCACCCGGTTCTCCTCGCCGGAGCTGAACGGTACCGACACCGAGACCCGTTTCGGCATCAGCGGCGGGATCGAACTCGCACTGCTCAACGGCCTCTCGATCCGCGCGTCCTATGACCGCGTCTCCGCGAAGATTGGAAAGCCCTCGATCTTCGCGCTTGGAGTCGGATTCGCGCCCTGAGCCAGGCGAACACCTTTTCTTCGTAGCGCACTAGCTAGCGCCGCGCCTTGCGCGGCGCGGATTTCAACCCCCCGCTCGACGCCCAAGCCGCGATAGTTCTCGCTCGCGCACTCGCTGGCTCGCGCCTCGCGCGGCGCGGATTTCCGGTTTACACGAGGCGCCACAAGCGCACCCGCTCGCGCCGCGCCTCGCGCGGCGCGGATCCAGGCATCACTCGAAACTCCGCGGCCGACGCACGGACTCCAATTCCCGCCGATGCCACGCCCGCAACGGATTCGACTCGATGTAGGCCAGCACCCGATCGTAGTGGCGCTGATGGCGAATCACCTGGTCCCAATAGCCCCGATGCCAGACCACATCCCAGCTTCGCAGCAATCCTGCCTTTCGGAGCCGCTTCGTCGAGTGCCCCTTGAAGCTGGACATCAGGCCACTGAGATCTGCGTGTCGATTCACCGGTGCAACCTTCCAGCCCACCAACGCGTGGAAGTGATCGGGCATCAATACGGAGCCGGCGCAGGAAATCCATCCTCGGCCGCGAAGCGTGGATTCCCACTCGGCGATGACGATCTCCCCCTTCCGGTTAAGCCGAATACCGGCATCCGTCAGGTTTCCGAACAGCGGTCGACGTCCAGCTGTTGTCGTGGTCACGAAGTACCAGCCAGGGCGGGTGTAGTCGTGCGTGGAGAGCCGAGTTCTCGGGGGCATCTGCTCAGCTTCAGCGCGATGCTGCTTACGCCGGGTGCGCTTCCGACGCAGCGGAGATCCGCGCCGCGCGAGGCGCGGCGCGAGCGGGTGTTCGTTGGGCGGGATGTCTGACGCTAAGGGCGGAGATCCGCGCCGCGCGAGGCGCGGCGCGAGCGGGTGTTCGTTGAGCGGGTCGTTTGACGGTGAGGGCGGAGATCCGTGCCGCGCGAGGCGAGGCGCGGGCGGGTGTCGGCGGGGATTCCGATCTCCGTGGTCTTGCCGCATCCCCCTCGTCCCCCCATCGTTCCGCCGTGACCTCCACCTCGCCACTCTACCGCGCCTTCACCGCACTCGCGGTCCCGCTGGCGCCGCTTGCCCTCCGCTCGGCCCGCGCGAAGGCCGCGCACCGGGCCAGGGTTGCGGCACCGGCCTCACTCGAACGCTGGGCCGCTGCACACCGCGATACCACACGCCCGCTCACGTGGTTCCACGCCTCGTCGGTGGGCGAAGGACTCCAGGCCAGGGCCGTGATGCAGGAGTATCGCGCGCTGCATCCCGATGCCCAGATCATCTACACGCATTTTTCACCGTCGGCCGAATCCCTCGCGGCATCGATGCACGCCGATTATGCCGGATACCTCCCCTATGATCGCCGCGCCGATGTGCTGCGTGCCCTCCGCGCGGTGCGCCCCACCACGCTCGTCTTCACGAAGCTCGATCTCTGGCCCGAACTCGCCACGCGTGCCGCCGCCGCGGGATGTCGCGTTGCGATGGTCGCGGGCACGGTCACACTCGATAGCAGTCGACTCCGGGCACCGGCGCGAACAATTCTCGCGCCCGGGTATCGTGTGCTCGATGTGGTCGGTGCCAGTGCAGAATCCGATGCCGCACTCCTGATCCAGCTCGGCTGCGACCCAGCGCACGTGACCGTCACGGGCGACCCTCGAGTCGATTCGGTCCTGAGCGTGATGGAAGCCGCGGCTGCATCGCCGCCGCCGGTACTTCTTGGTCCCGTTGACCGACTGATGGTGGCCGGCAGCACGTGGCCAGGCGATGAGGCCGTGCTGCTCGAGGCATTCGGACACGTGCAGGCACGCCACCGCGATGCCCGATTGATGTTGGTACCGCACGAGCCCTCGCTCGGGCACCTGCTGGATATTGAAGCGGCATTCGTACCCGATGCCGTGAGGCCGCCCGTGCCGCTCGCAGCGCGCGAAGAAGGCGACGACCCCGAAATTCTGGTGATCGACCGGGTCGGAATGCTCTCGCGACTGTATGCCGCCGGTGCGATGGCCTATGTCGGCGGTGGATTCGGTCGGGCGGGGATTCACTCCGTGCTGGAACCTGCTGCCTGGTCGCGTCCGGTGATCATCGGTCCGAATGATCGCGGCAGCCGTGACGCCGCCCTGCTCGCCGATGCTGGGGGCCTGACTCGGCTTCCGCGCGACGGTGCCGTGGCCAACCTGATCGAAAGGTGGAGTTTCTGGCTGGATGATCCCGCCGCGTGCGAGGCGGCAGGGGCAGCGGCGCGCCGGGCGCTGGATTCCGACCGTGGAGCGGCCATCCGGAGCGCGGCGCTGCTATAGCAAAGCTGCAGGCGGTTCCAGTAAGTTACGTACCGATGCCGAGCCCCTACTACCGCGATAGTCGCGAGCCGCGCTACTCGATCCTCTTCGCCATTCCGTTGCTGCTGGCGTATGAAGCCGTTGCGTGGTTTCTCGCCGATCCGTCCGGCGGTGGCGTACGCAACGGCGCCGACGTCATCCTCAAATCGCTGTTCATCACCTTCGGTGGTCCGCGCGGGTTGCTGGTTTTTGACGTCCTCCTCGCGGGCATCT
Source organism: Gemmatimonadota bacterium (assembly GCA_040389605.1). Lineage (GTDB taxonomy): Bacteria > Gemmatimonadota > Gemmatimonadetes > Gemmatimonadales > GWC2-71-9 > Palsa-1233. The sequence goes on along the minus strand of JAZJZU010000011.1, from coordinate 34,508 downwards.
GCCTCTGGCTGGTGGTGCGCGACTGGCGGCGGCATCCGGGCGACCTGCGCGCGATCATCTTCATCAAGATGATGGCGGAGTCGGCCGTTCTCGCCGTGCTCGTGGGCGTGGTGATCGGCAGGCTGACGTCGACGTTGCTCCGCTATCTCGTGATCGGACCCACCGGCAATCTCGATCTCGCGTCACAACTGATGGTGTCGCTGGGTGCAGGGATCTACGAAGAGCTGCTCTTCCGGGTCATTGTGGTGGGCTCGCTGGCCTGGGCAGGGAAGCGACTGCTGGGCTGGACGCCGCGCACGGCTGGCGTCGTGGCCTGCGTCATCGGCGCGCTGCTCTTTTCGGCCTTTCACTACATCGGGCCGTACGGCGATCCGCTGGAACTCTCGTCGTTTCTCTTCCGTGCACTCGCGGGACTGACGTTCTCGGCCATCTACCTGCTGCGCGGTTTCGGGATCACGGCCTGGACCCACGCGCTCTACGACATCTTCGTCATGCTGATCTGACGGCCAGCTACTCGCCGGCCGCCTTCTTCGCCGCCTTCACCTTGATGATTGAATCGAGGATCGGGCGGAACACATCGATCGGCTGCGCACCCGACATCATCCCGCCCTCGATGTAGAAGGTCGGCGTGCTGCCTGCACCGGCGCGCACCGCACCCGCAGCGTCCGCCTCCACGAGCTTGCGCACCTGGGTACCCTGCACGCAGGCGAGCATCACGTCGCGCTTGAGGCCGAGGGAACTCACCTGCGCCATGAAGTACTGTCCCGGATCCTTGAGCGGCGCCCACGCTTCCTGTTTGGAATAGAGGAAGTCGTGCGTGGGCCAGAACCGGCCCTGTGCGGCCGCGCAGGTGGCGAACTCCGCCGCGGCGGTGGCGTTGGGGTGAATCGAGGCCAGCGGGAAATTGATGAAGATCCACTGTACCTTGCCCGTCGCGATGTATTCCTTCTCGATCGCCGGGAATGTTTCAGTCGCGAAACGTCGACAGTATGGGCACTGGAAATCCGACATCTCGTACACCGTCACCGGCGCCGTCGCGACACCCTTTGTGCGTGAGGCGAGCGACGGCTGTTGCGCGGAGGCCAGCGAGGGCGCGGCCATCAAGGCGGTCAGGGTGAGCAGGGCGAGGCGGAGCGACTTCATCGAGTCTCCTTGCGCAGGATCGGGTATCTTTCCAGCTATGGTATGGAAAGGTATCGGCGCACTGCTGGCGCTCCAACTCGCGCTGGCCGGCTCGGCCGCAGGGCAGAGTCCGGGTATTGCGGACCTCTATCCCGCGCGTCCGACCGGGATGGTCACCGATGTCGCGGGGATTCTCGACGCCTCGGCCAAGGCGCGCATCGAGCAGCGGCTCACGCATCTGCGCGACGTCACGGGTGCCGAGATGGCGGTCGTCACGCTGCCCACGATCGGCAACTATGCGCCAGCCGATGTGGCGCTCGCGATCGGCCGGAGCTGGGGTGTGGGTGCGAAGGCAGGGATCGGCGACAGCCGTCGCAATGCCGGGGTCGTGCTCCTGCTGGTGCCGCGCACGGCCGAGCACCACGGTGAGGTGAACTGGGCTGTCGGGACCGGGCTCGAGGGCACCATTACCGATGCCGCATCGGGACAGATTGCCGATGCAATGATCCCGCAGCTCCGCGCCGGCGATTATGGCGGGGCTGCCGACCTCGGCACCCAGCTCGTGGCCGACCGGATCGCGCGTGACCTGGGAGTGCAGGACAGTGCCCTCGTACGGCCGGTGCAGCAGCGCTCCAACCGCCAGGGTCTGATCAAGCTGGTGATCTTCGTGGTGGTGATCCTGGTCCTGGCCGCCGGCCGGGGCGGGCGCGGCGGGCGAGGGGGCGGAGGAAACCTCCTCAGCGCCATCCTGCTCAGCCAGATGGGAATGGGGCGTGGCGGTTTCGGGGGCGGTGGCGGTTTTGGCGGTGGCGGGGGTGGTTTCGGCGGATTCGGTGGTGGCGGCGGGTTTGGCGGCGGCGGCGGCGGGAGGAGCTTCTGATGGATCGTGGCACACTCGACAAGGCGCTGGCAGAGCTGGTGTCCCAGCTCGAGCGCGAGGCCGATGCCGGCTTCAGTGCAGTGCTCTACGGCTCGGCGGCGCGCGGCGACTGGATTCCCGGACGCTCCGACGTGAACCTGATGCTCGTGGTGCCCGACCCGGCGCCTGAATCGCTTCGGAAGCTCACCCCGGCGATCACCAGGTGGCACGAGGCCGGCTTCACGCCACCCCTGATCATCGGGCGAGAAGAATGGAGCCGCGCGGCCGACGTCTTCCCGATCGAGATCACCGATATGCGGCTCGCCTATCGGGTGCTGAGCGGCAGCGACCCGGTGACGGCCGTGGAGGCCGACTCTGGCGACCTGCGCCGGGCGATCGAGTCGGAGCTGCGCGGCAAGCTGGTGCGGCTGAGGCAGGCGTATGTCCGTTTCGGCGACGTGGCCGCGACGCTCGGCGGCTTTGCGCTCTCGTCGATTCCAGCGCTGCTGGTGCTGCTGCGCTGCACCAACGTGCTGCGGGGTCAGCCGGCTGGCGAGAGCCCCGAGGAGACGGTCGCCGCATTGTCCGGCGCGCTTGGAGCCGATGCCGAGGTTATCGTAGAGATCGCGGCGCACCGTCGCGATCAGGAGTGGCAGTGCCCACCGGCGACGTTCGCCCGCTATCTCGAGGCGGTGCGTCGCGCGGTGGATCTGGTGGATCACCTGCAACGCGGAGATCGTTGAATGCGCAGCACTCGTTCACTGCTGGCCCTGATCGCTGTGGTCTCGCTGGCCAGCGGATGTGGCTACAACAAGCTTCAGACCCTCGACGAACAGGTCAACAAGGCCGAGGGGCAGATCAAGGTCCAGTTGCAGCGCCGCGCCGACCTGATTCCGAACCTGGTCGAAGTGGTCAAGGGTGTGGCTCGACAGGAGTCGACCGTCTATGTAGGTGTGGCCGAGGCGCGCAGCAAGCTCGCGACCGCGGTGCAGGGCGGAAATCTGCAGGAGATGGCGGCGGCGAACGCGGCGATGAATGCCCCGCTCGGCCGGCTGATGGCGGTGGCCGAGGCGTATCCGGACCTCAAGAGCAACGCCAACTTCACGCAGCTGCAGGATCAGCTCGAGGGCACGGAAAACCGGATCTCGGTGGCCCGGACCGACTACAACAGCGCGGTGGAACAGCTCAATGCCACGGCGCGGCGGTTCCCGACCAATCTGACGGCCAAGATGTTCGGGATGGGCAAGCCGCGGGAATACTTCGAGGTCACCACGCCTGGCGCGGAGACCGCGCCGGCGGTGAAGTTCTAGGCCGGATCTGTTGCAGGGCTGCAACAGTCGGTGGTGCCGGGGCTGCACTTGGGGTGCGGTCCCGGCGCCGCTGGCCCGGAGCCGGCTGGCGGGATTGTGGCCAAATGGTTGCGGTGGCTAGCTTTAGCGGTCGGCCAGAGCATCGGCCTGAGTTGTGAGATTCACGATGTTACGGCACTGGACTTGCCGTGGAAGAATGGGACGATTTTTATTTACTCCCCCGGAGGATCCGTGAGCGCACGCCCGAGTACCACCCAGGCCGACCTGGCCGCGGGAGAGCAGCCGATGCTGGAGCGACCGATGGGTCGCCGCACGCTGCTGCGCGCAATGATCATCACGGTGCCGGTGGTGGCGGCGTTCTCACGAAATGCTTGGGCCGCAAGCATCGGATGTATCCCTGGCTGCGAAAAGTGCGCTAACAACGGTTGCCTGCCTTCTGGTTGCATCCAGAAGGGCAAGACGTGTAATAACGGCCAATGCAACAACTTCAAGTGCGCTGCCGTGGGCGCCTTGCTCCGCAACGATTCTCAAAATGGGTCGCTGACGGGTGGTCCACTGGGTGGCTCACAGCCTGCAATCAACGACGGCGGCTTCAACAGCAGCCCTTGGCAGTAGACCTTCGCGACGAATCGTTGATGTCTCGCTGGGTTTCGCGGCAAGAATCACCGATCAGCATTGAGCCTCTCGGCGCTATGTTGGCCGTCCACATCAATGGAAGCGGTATGACGCACCTCGTCGACACAATGTCGGGCGAGGTGCTTCGGTATTTGTCCCTTCGGGAACGAACCGAGGAAGAGATTAAGGGCTTTGTTATCGCGTCCATGGGGGACCCTGATGTTACCTGGGCGGAAATTGTGAGCGGGTTGCTCCGCCCGCTAGAGGCTAATGGCATGTTGGAAATGCTCGATTGAGAGTCGCGGAGATCGGAGAGGGTCAGCTTCACCAGCTGCTGTCAAAGGGTGAGCTACTAGTAGACTTCGGGCCACTCATTTTTCGTATTGAGGTTTCCGAACGGGGATTTACCAGCGCGTTTCACGCTCTATATGGCCCTTTTGAGGTGCTCCCTCCAAAGACGTCCGTCCCAGATGTGACCCTTCAATTGCGTCGCAGCGGGCCCGGTACTTCACTGTGGCTCGCCGATGGTCGGCCTGCCGGAGAGTCTGAACCATTCGCCAACGATCAATTTCTCCCCCAATTCGAATGGGCAGCACATTTCGCGATCGCCACTGCACTCGCGCCGTCAATCGCCTTTCACGCTGCGGTCACTGCAGACCAAACGGGTCGTGCCGTCGCGCTTGTGGGTGCGTCTGGGTCGGGGAAGAGCACGTTGGCAGCGGGGATGGTTGCCAATGGCTGGCGGCTCGTGGCGGACGAATTCCTCGTCATCCGGCCTGACGGAACTGTGGCTCCCCTCCCGGGCCTCATCACGCTGAAGCGCGAGTCCATCGACGTCGTCAGGAGCCTTGGCGGAGGACTGACGATCGGTCCGGTGACTGTGCATCCCAATCGGGGAGCAATCGCGCACGCTACGGCCCCCACCACCGTGGACCGGGATTCAAATATCAGAGTTGTGGCTGTCGTGTTCCCAATCTTCGAGGAAGGGGCCGAGGCGATGCTGACGCCATTCTCCGAGACCTCCTCGTTCCAGTATCTCACGACTCAGAGCCACAACCTGCATGTTCTCGGTCAGCCAGGATTTGAGGCCCTTTGCCGGCTCGCGCGAATTCCGGCCGCGGAACTTCGATTCGGAACGCTCTCCGGTGGTTTGGCCGGAGTAGCCGAGATGATGGCGAGTACCCTGTGAGATCCGCCATTTGCCAATTATTCAGCGCGCCCGGTGACACGGCGAATTGGGGAGTGAGTGAGTGGGGCGACACTCTCCCCAGGCTGATTCAAAGTGGACTCGCAGGCGCGGCAGCCGTCCGGTTAGAGGAGTGCGGGGTTCCTATATCGGCCCTCCCGCCAGCGGTTCAACGGCAGCTTGCCGCCATGCAGATTGCGTCGGATGCTGAGGTACGCTCGCTACGCTGGGAGCTCGGCGAAGTGACGCGAGCACTCCGCGGAAGTGGTATCAAGGCCGTTCCCTTGAAGGGCGCGGACTACGTCCTCAGGGGGGTCCGCCCTGGCCGGGGCCGCAAGGTCGCAGATCTGGACCTTTTGGTCCGCAAGGCAGATTTGACTGAAGCGGTGGCACTGTTGAGGGCGGCTGGATGGGGTGATAGCGAACACGATCCATCGAAGAATGATGATCACCATCTTCCCATGATGATTCACACAAGACGGGCCACTCACCTGGAACTGCATTTTCAGCTCGTCGCAGAGGGTGGCGCCGTGTCGTTCGATGTGGATTCTGTGATCGATGCGGCAGTCCTCCAACCGGATGGTGGGCTGGCTCTTCTGCAGCCCGAAGATTGCGTACTTGTGTGTGTTGCGCATTTCATTCGAAACTCCCGGCCATTCTCAGCATTTCGTGATTTAATTGACTTACGAGAACTGGTTTCCGAATTCAGTGCCTCTAGGCCCGACTTTGGAACGGCTCTTGTGGTCCGAGCAGAAGCCGTTGGACTGGGGGCCGCGCTCTCGAGGGCGGTCAGGGATGCAACTGACCTATTCGGCGAAGTGAGCTCAGCAGAACTCGCGAAATGGTCACGGCGGCGTCGCCCATCCCTCGCCGGCGGTTCCGCTCTAGTTCTGGTTCCAGATGGCCATAAACGACCGACATTTGCTACCCGCTTGGGCCGAGTAGGGCGAATGTTCGCCAGAATTCGATCCGCGTATCCCGCATCAAAGACACTTCGCGCTGGATCCGATGTGCTCTTCGGCTCCGGGGATTGAGATGGAAAACGGTTTTCCTGCCCTGCCCGCGTCAGTGAATCTCGTGGCCACGGCCTGGCTCGGCTTGGTCACAATTTTGTTGGCATCTGCTATTGGCAAGCTTTACTACAAGGGTTCTGTAAAGAAGGCCCTGCAAAGGCTTGGCATCCATTCCGAACTTTTCAGGGACGTCGTCAGCGCTACGCTTGCACCCCTCGAACTCCTGATTGCTGTCTGGCTGGCTTCAGGCTGGCTCGCTGCGTGGAGTACTCATGCGGCCCTAACGCTTGTCGTTGTATTCAACGTCGTACTGTGGCGATTGATGGTACTCGGGTTTGATGGAGCTTGCGGCTGCTTCGGCGGCAAGAGCGCCGGACCGGTGCGGGCGATTCACCTGGTTCGGAACGCGCTGATGCTGGTGGCCGCCATCTACCTCGCGCTCGCCACCAGCCATCACGAAGGCGTCGCGGGCCCAATCTGGGCGATTCCTGGCGCAGTGCTGCTGCAGGCGGTGCTCGTACTTGCGGGATTGCTGGTGGTCTACCTGCTGGCCGGAGCCGCCGAACGGTTGCTCTTCCGCGCCTACTGGCGCTAGGCTTGCTTCCAGATGTCAATCAATCTGCGTGGCACGATCCGCGAGCTCGACGGGCTGCGTGGGATCGCCATCCTGCTGGTGATCATCCACCATTACTGGCCCGCCGAGGGTCCGTGGGCTGAGTGGGCTGCGCTCCCGCATCTCGGCTGGATCGGCGTCGATCTCTTCTTTGTGGTGAGCGGATTCCTGATCACCGGCATCCTGCTCGACACCCGCAGCGCGGCAGGATTCTTCCGCACGTTCTACGTCCGCCGGGCCCTGCGGATCTTCCCGCTCTACTACCTCTTCCTGTTGCTCGTGTTTGTCGGCATTCCGATGCTCCAGGGCGGCCCCTGGGCCAGTTCGGAATTCGTCCGGCAATCGGGATCGCCGTGGTGGTATCTGCTCTATCAGGGCAACCTGCGCGAGGCACTGGTGGGCCACGAACCGGCCTACGTGCTCGCGCCGCTCTGGTCGCTCGCTATTGAGGAACAGTTCTACCTCGTGTGGCCGTTCCTCGTATCGACTATTCCGCGCGTGCGGCTTCGCCCGGTGCTGGTCGCCACCATCGTCGGGGCACTCGCGTATCGGTTCGTGACCTTCCTCATCTGGCCTGCGAACGAGCGCGTGCAGTATCTGGCGACGCCATCACGACTCGATGTGCTCGCGATCGGAGCATTGATCGCGCTCGGCCTCCGCGACCGCTGGCTGCACCTGACACGACGCACAATTGGTCGCGCGGCCCTCACTGGAATCGGGGTACTCGCAACCACTTTCGCACTTGGTGGAATGGATCGTACCACACCGTTCGGTCGGACGCTCGGCTACAGCATCGTGGGCGTGACCTTCGGATTCGTGGTGCTCTGGGCCGTCACTGGCCGGGAGGCGAAGAGCACGGCGTGGCTGCGCTGGAAGCCCCTGCGGGCACTCGGCAAGGTGTGCTACGGCGTGTACTTGCTGCAGCGGCCGATGGAAGTCGTGGTGGGGAAGGTCACCGAGGCGGCGGGGATTCCGTGGAACCGCACCGAGCTCTCGACCGTGCCGATCCTGATGGCGGTGACCTTCGCGACGGCGGCGCTCTCGTGGTTTGCGTTCGAGAGGCCGATTCTCCGCCTCAAGCGTCACTTCTCCGTGAGCGGCCACCCGCAGGCCACCACGGCGCCCTGACGTCAGCTCGCAGGCTTGGGGAAGAGGTTCTCCGGCTTGTGCGTCCGGGCACCGGCCATCGCGGGCGCGAGCGCAACGCTCCAGGCCGCTTCGGGGGTGCCGACCTGCCCGAGGGATGCCCAGAGTTCCTGTGCCTTCTGCGGCATCACCGGCGACGTCATCACGGCGAGCCGCAGCAGGCAGCGCGCGAGCGCGGCGAGCACGGCATCGAGACGCGCCTCCTCGCCGTTCTTCGCGAGGGTCCAGGGTGCGTTCACCACGATATAGCCGTTGGCTTCGCTCACCAGTCGCCACGTGGCCTCGAGGGCACCCTTGAGGTCGTTCGCGTTCATCGCCGTGGCGTAGTCGGCCGTGGCGGCATCGCCCGCGGTGTCGAGCGACTCGGGCCCGGGCGCTGCCGGCACGATGCCATCGCGATACTTCGCGAGCATCGCCGTGGTGCGCGAGGCGAGGTTGCCGAGACCGTCGGCGAGGTCGCTGGTGTAGCGCGCATCGAAACGTTCGAAGCTGAAATCGCCGTCGTTCTCGAAGCCGACTTCGCGCAGGAGGTAATAGCGGAGCGGATCGGCGCCGTGCCTCGCGATCACGTCGTCGAGGGCCACCGAGACACCCTCCGACTTGCTCACCTTTGCGCCATCCCACTGGACATAGCCGTGCGCCCAGATCGCGCGAGGCAGCGGGAGGCCGGCCGAGAGCAGCATCGCGGGCCAGATGAGGCAATGGAACCTGGTGATCCCCTTGCCGACCACGTGGAGGTCGGCCGGCCAGATGGCATTGTAGCCGGGGTCGGGAAAGCCGGTGGCGCTGAGATAGTTGATCAGCGCGTCGAACCAGACATAGACGGTTTCGTCATCGGAGCCGGGGAAGGGAATGCCCCACGGAAGCCGTCCGCGTGACACCGAGATGTCCTGCAGGCCGTCGTCGAGCACGCGCAGCATCTCGTTTCGGCGAATGGCGGGCTCCACACTGAACTCGCCAGAGTCGATCTTCGCGCGCACGGCCGCGGTGTAGCGGGAGAGGCGGAAGAAGGTGTTCCGCTCCTTCGTGGGGACGAGGTCGCGCGAGGGATGTTCGATGCAGCGGCCGTTGACGATCTGGCCCGGTTGCTTGAACTCCTCGCACCCGACGCAGTACAGCCCCTCGTACTCACCCACGAAGAGGTCGTCGGGATTCCGCTCCTTGATCAGTTCCAGCAGCGCCGTGACGCCGCGCGCGTGCCGAGGCTGGGTGGTGCGCATCCAGTCGTCGTGCGCGCAATGGAGTCGGCGCCAGGTGTTCTCGAATCGTTCCGAGATGGTATCGACCCACGCCATTGGCGAGTCGCCTCCCGCAAGCGCGGCCTGATAGACCTTCTGCCCGTGCTCGTCCATTCCCATCAGGAAGCGGACGGGCTCGCCCTGCAGCCGGTGCCAGCGTGCGATGGCGTCGGCGCCGACCTTCTCGAGCGCGTGCCCCAGGTGCGGATCGCCGTTGGCGTAATCGATCGCCGTGGTGATGTAGTACGGCTTCATTGCCGGGTCGGCCCGCTGCGTGGTGGCCGGCGCGGCGTGTTCTGCGCTGGCGGCTCTGGTTCGGCCACGGCAGGCCCGGCTGCCAGGGCTTGATCGACTTCGTCGCGCAGGTCGAGCAGCGCCAGGATGCGCGGCCCCTGTTCATCGTGTCGGAGAAAGACCCGCTCACGGAAGATGTCGACGGCCACCACCTTCTCGCTGCCGCGTAGAGTCCGGATGCTCTTCCCCTCCTTCGGGAAGCGCTTGCGCGCGGTGACGTAGAACTCGTGCTCATACTTGAGGCAGCAGAGCAGCCGTCCGCAACCACCGGAAATCTGTGCCGGATTGAGCGAGAGGTGCTGGTCCTTCGCGAGGGCGAGATTCACTGGCCCCGGTGCCGTGAGCCAAGTGCTGCAGCAGAACTCGCGGCCGCAGCGCCCCACGCCACCGAGGCGCGCGGCTTCATCGCGCACGCCAATCTGGCGCAGTTCGATCCGGGTCCGGAACCGGGTCGCGAGTTCGCGCACGAGGGCGCGGAAGTCCACCCGGCGGTCCGCGGTGAAATAGATACTGAGGCGGCCGCGATCCCACTGCCACTCGGTGTCAGAGACCCGCATTGGCAATTCGTGCGCCTTGGCGCGCTCGATCACCTGTCGGCGGACATCCTCCTCACTCCGGCGCAGCTCTTCGTGCTGTGCCGTGGCGTTCGCGTCGGCTCGGCGGACGACCTTGGCGCGCGGGGCGGGGCTGTCACCCCGCCCATCGGGCGGGGTCTCCCGCAGCGTATTGCCACCGACGCCAGAGGAAACGCGGAGATCTTCGCCAAGAGCGGATGCTTGCGTCTGCACGACTTGGGAGGCCCCGCCCTCCGGGCGGGGCGACTCCTCGGGCGGGCGGGGCGACTCCGCTGGCGCATCGGAGGTACTGCACGACGTACACCCGCCGCACTTCGCGAGCGCGGCGTCGCCGACCGAGTTGACCCAGCCGAAGTCGAGGCCGCGTTCGACCTCGACCACCACCGCCTCATTGAGCCGGAGCGGCGTGGTCTCGTCGTGCCAATCGAAGAACGCCCGCCGATTGCCCTTGAACCGGACTTCTACCGTCTGGGCCATCACGCTTCCGCGTAGGCGCCCATCGCCGCGTACTTATCGTAGCGGCGCTTGACCAGCTTGTCGGGGCGGCTCTTCCGCAGTTCGGTGAGGTGTCGGATCAGCACGGCGCGCAGTGACTCGCCGGCCGCATCGGGATCGAAGTGCGCGCCGCCGACCGGCTCGGGAATGATCTCGTCCACGAGGCCGAGGCGGAGCAGGTCGTCCGCAGTGAGCTTGAGCGCCTCGGCCGCGCGCTCGCGCTGGGCGGCGTCCTTCCAGAGAATGGCGGCGCAGCCCTCGGGCGAGATCACGGAGTAGACCGAGTTCTCGAACATCAGGATGCGGTCGGCGACACCGAGCGCGAGCGCACCGCCCGAGCCGCCCTCGCCGATCACGACCGAGATGATGGCGGTTTCGAGCGCCGACATCTCGAGGATGTTGCGTGCGAGCGCCTCCGACTGGCCGCGTTCCTCGGCGCCGAGCCCCGGAAAGGCACCCGGGGTGTCGATCAGGGTGATCACGGGCGCACCAAAGCGCGCGGCCATCTGCATCAGGCGGAGCGCCTTGCGGTACCCCTCGGGGTGCGGCATCCCGAAGTTGCGCTTGATGTTGTCCTTGGTGTCCCGGCCCTTCTGGTGGCCGATGACCATCACCGAGTGACCGCCCAGCCGGGCCCAGCCGCCCACGATGGCGGGATCGTCGCGGAAGAGCCGGTCGCCGTGCAGCTCGATGAAGTCCGTGAAGATCGAGGAGAGATAGTCGAGCGTGTAGGGCCGACGCGGGTGCCGCGCGACCAGCACGCGCTGCATCGGGGTGAGCCCCTTGTAGATCTCCTCGCGGCGCGCGTCGAGCTTGGCCTCGAGTGTGGTGAGTTCGCCCATCACGTCGATCTGTCGCTCATCGCCAACGCGCTTGAGTTCGTCAATCTGTCGCTCGAGTTCCGCGAGCGGCTTCTCGAATTCCAGTGTGTATGAGGTGGCCAAGTGAACTCACCCCGCTCGAATGAAGGAGACGGCATCACTGCCGAACAGTTCGCGCAGCGCGCGGATGGTGTCTTCGTGTGGTTCGACTCGCAGGCGACGCGCCCGGAGACGGACCGCGGTGCCATTGCCGTCGGACCAGTCAATATAGAGCGGAGCGGCCCCCGGGTGGGTGGCACAGAGCCGGGCCGCCGAACGGACCACGTCGGCCGCCGGGGCCAGCGGGGCGGTCCAGCGGATGGCGATGCCCAGCATCCCGGCCGCCTCGATCTCGGGCAGCCCCCGGGCCCCCTCCACGATGAACGGCGCCTGGTCCTCGCCCCGGTCCCGGGCGGAGTAGCCGCCGTTGAGCAGCATCGCCTGATCGACCTGAATGACCTGATTGAGCTTCGACCACGCCTCGGGGAAGACAATCGCTTCGGCGGTGCCGTGGAAGTCTTCGAGCACAACCCGGGCATACTCCTTCCCGGTCTTCTTCGAGATCTGTCGCTTCACCGCAGTGATCACCGCACCGATCGCCACCGGGTGCTCACTCCATTCGGTCAGCGTCGCCGTGGTGCGCGTCCCGAACAGTTCCACCACGGCACGATGCTGTTCGAGCGGATGCCCGGAGATGAAGAAGCCGAGAATCTCCTTCTCCTTCGCGAGCCGTTCGGCCTCGGTCCATTGCGGCACGTCGGGGAGGGTATGCTCGACGCGTGTGGCCGCGACTACATCACCGAAGAGTGATTCCTGGCCAGCCGCTTCTTCCTGCTGGAGAATCTGCGCCTCGCCCAGCGCCTGGTCGAGCGTGGCCTGCAGCTGCGCGCGGTGAGCCCCGAAGGAATCGCAGGCGCCCGCGGCGATCAGCGACTCGAACACCCGCTTGTTGCAGAGGCGCGTGTCGACGCGCTTCACGAAGTCGAAGAATGAGGTGAACGCTCCTTCGCTGCGTGCGGCGATGATGGAGTCGATCGCGCCGCCGCCCACATTGCGCACCGCGCCGAGTCCGAAGCGCAGCCGCCGGGTGCCCACCACGGTGAACTTGAAGCCCGACTCGTGCACATCGGGCGGGAGGACCTCGAGCCCGAGTTCGCGCGCCTCGTTGATGTACTGCACCACCTTGTCGGTGTTGCCGATTTCGGACGAGAGCAGGGCCGCCATGAACTCGGCCGGATAATGCGCCTTGAGCCAGGCCGTCTGGTACGACAGGACCGAGTACGCCACCGAGTGCGACTTGTTGAAGCCGTACCGGCCGAACGTCTCGATCTGCCCGGCGAGTTCGTTCGCGAGCTTCTTCGGATGGCCCAGGGCAATGGCCTTGCTCACGAACTTCTCGAGCTCGGCCTTGATGAGCTCCGCGTCCTTCTTGCCCACCGCCTTGCGGAGCACGTCGGCTTCGGCCAGCGAAAAGCCGGCGAGGACGTTCGCGATCCGCATCAGCTGTTCCTGATAGGTGATCACGCCGTAGGTGGGAGCAAGGATCTCCTCCAGCGACGGATGCGGGTACGTCACCGCCTCCTGCCCCAGCTTCCGCCGAATGAACACCGTGTGCATCCCGGCGTCGAGCGGACCCGGCCGGAGCAGGGCGTTGGAGGCCACGAGGTCGTCGAAGCGATCGCACTTCATCTGGCGGAGCGTGTCGGTCGCGAGTGGCGACTCGAACTGGAACACTCCCGCCGTGCGGCCACGGCGGAGCAGGTCGTAGACGGCAGGATCGTCAAGCGCGAGGGTGTCCATATCGAGCGTGATGCCGTGACGCTGCCGGACCATCTTCACCGCGTCGTAGATCACGGTGAGGGTCTTCAGGCCGAGCATATCCATCTTGAGCATCCCGACCTTCTCGAGTGCTCCCATCTCGTACTGGCAGATGATGGAGTCTGCTCCGTCGAGGCCGGCACCCGAACCCTTGGTCGGGGCCGTGCAGACCGGCACATAGTCGGAGAGCGGGCCCGGCGCGATCACCACGCCCGCCGCGTGCACCGAGGCGTGGCGCGAGAGTCCCTCGATCCGCGAGGCGTACTGGAACACGCGGCGGTAGGTCTCGTTCTCGCGCAGTGCCGCCTTGAGCTCGTCGATCTTCTCGCCGGCCTCGGGCACCGTCATCGAGAAAGCCGGCCCCGAGGGGATCAGCTTGGTCAGCTTGTCGGCCTCTCCTGGTGGCACCTTGAGCACGCGCGCCACGTCCTTCACCGCGGCGCGCGCCTTCATCGTCCCGAAGGTGATGATCTGGCCCACCGACTCGCGGCCATAGCGTTCACGCACGTATTCAATGACTTCGCCACGACGTTCGAAACAGAAGTCGACGTCGATGTCGGGCATCGACACGCGTTCCGGATTGAGGAAGCGTTCGAACAGCAGGTCGAACTCCAGCGGACAGACATTGGTGATGCCGAGGGCGTAGGCCACGATCGAACCGGCGGCAGAACCACGGCCCGGCCCGACCGGGATGTCACGGGCCCGCGCGGCATCGATGAAGTCGGCAACGATCAGGAAGTAGCCCGCGTAGCCTGCCGTGTTGATGACCGAGAGCTCGAAGTCGAGTCGCTCACGCACATCCTGCCGCAGCGGGCTGCCATAGCGCCGGACCGCGCCTGCCTCCGCGAGATCGCGCAGCAGGTCGGTGTCGAGCTGGTAGCCGTCGGGCAGCGGAAACGCCGGCACGAAGTAGCGCTTCTCGAAGTCGAACTCGCAGCGATCGGCGACCTTCTGGGTCAGCTCGAGTGCGTCGAGGTTGTCGGGGAAGAGCTGGCGCATCTCGGCCTCGCTCTTCACATACGACTCATTGCCCGTGAAGCGGAATCGCTTCGGATCGTCGAGATCAGCGCCCGTGCCGATGGCGAGCAGCACATCGTGTGCTTCGGCGTCGTCGCGCTTGAGGTAATGCGCGTCGTTGGTCGCAACCACGCCCAGGCCGAGCTCGCGGCCCAGTTCGAGCATTCCCTTGGTGACGATCGTCTCCTCGGGGATCCCGTGATCCTGGATCTCGAGAAAGAAATGCTCCCGGCCGTACAGGCTCGCGAAATACTCCGCCGATTCGCGGGCCTTGTCATAGCGTCCCTGGCGGAGCCAGAGCGCCACTTCGCCCGAGAGGCACGCGGCGAGGCAGACGATCCCTTCCTTGTGGCGCTCGAGTACCTCGCGATCGATCCGCGGCCGGCGATAGAAGCCCTCCACATATCCGATGGAGGAGAGCTTGATGAGATTCTTGTAGCCCGCAGCGTTGCTGGCGAGCAGCACGAGGTGGGAATACTGCGCCGGCGCCCACGCGGGCTTGGCCGTCACGGTCCGCGGGCCAAAGGCGAGGTAGGCCTCGAAGCCGAGGATCGGGCGGATGCCCTGCTTCCGCGCCTCGTCGTAGAACGAGCGGGCGGCGTGGAGATTGCCGTGATCCGTGACGGCGAGCGAGTCCATCCCGAGCGACTTGACGTGCTTTACCAGCTCGGGGAGCCGGTTGGCGCCGTCGAGCAGGGAATACTCGCTGTGCGTGTGCAGGTGGGTGAACGCCATCGTCAGTGCTCTCGCGCGGCCAGTTCGTCGAGCACGGCGGCCAGCGGAACACCGCGGACCCGGAGCAGCACCAGCAGGTGATAGAGCAGGTCGGCCGCCTCGCTTGCGAGGCGCTCGTCCGATTCGGCGTGCGCCGCCACGATGGTTTCGATCGCCTCCTCGCCCACCTTCTGCGAGATCTTCGGGAGGCCGCGTTCAAACAATGAGCCGGTGTACGATCCAGCAGGGCGCGCGCGGTCCCGATCGGCAATGATGCTGGCAAGCCGCGTGAGCAGATGGCCGCCGGGGTCGTCGCTGGCCGATACCTCTCCTGTCGGGGTCAGCACGTGGGCAAAGCAGGTGGGCGTTCCGGTATGGCACGCGGGTCCCTGCTGCTCGACCCGATAGAGCACGGCGTCGCGATCGCAATCGATCCGGATTTCGCGGAGATGCTGGGTATGGCCAGAGGTCTCGCCCTTGCGCCAGATGGCCTCGCGGGAGCGGCTCCAGTAGTGGGCCTCGCCCGTCGCGGCGGAGCGCGCGAGAGCCTCGCGGGAGCCCCAGGCGAGCATCAGGACGTCACCAGAGCGGGCGTCCTGCGCCACAATGGGAATCAGGCCGGCGGCGTCAAAGCGCAGGGTGTCGAGCCACGGTGCAGGTGTCACCGGAGAATCGTATCGCGTTCCTTCCCGATTGTCAAAAGTCGTTGCCCTGCTTAGGCTTACGTCGATTCCTCATCGTCCCTTCGGAGTCTCGTGCATGCGTCGTCTGTCCTCGCTTTTCCTCGCCGGCTTGCTGGTGGTGCAGATGGCGTGCAGCAGCACTCCGACCGGCCCGAACACACTCGAGCCGCTCTGTTCCGCGCCGACCGCCGTGACACTCACTCCCGGCGACTATCGCATCATCAACGCGTCGAGCGAGACCGCCTGCATCAGGCTGCCGGGTGGCGCGAGTGCGAGCGAATATCTCGTGGTGGCCTATTCCGGCAACGGCGAGGAATCGAACAACGGCGTGTCGGCCAGCTATGCCCTTCAGGCCGATCCCTCAGCGATCGCCGCATCGGCAATGGCCCAGATCGGCTCGCTCGACCAGCTGCCCGGGACCGCACCATTCGTCCGGGGAAGTGCCGACGACTTCCATCGCCGGCTGCGGGCCACTGAGCACCAGCTCGCCACGAGTGGCGGAGCCCAGCTGCAGAACCTCTGGAACGGGCCCCCCGCTGCGCGCGTGATTCCGGTCTTCGGTGACCGCGATTCCTTCTCGGTCTGCAAGGTCATCGCCTGCAACCAGTTCACGCGTGTGGGCGCGACCGTGCGCTACGTGGGGCGAGCCGGGGTGATCTACCTCGACGACCAGCTCCCGGCTGGGGCCGAGACGCTCACGCAGGCCGACCTCGACCAGCTTGGCGCTGTCTTCGATGATTACCTCTACCCGGCCGACACCACGGCCTTCGGGCGCGAGTCCGACATCAACGGTGACGGGCGCGTGGCCATCCTGATCACCGATGCCGTGAACGACCTCACGCCCGACTGCACCAACGGCCGGGTGATCGGATACTTCTTCGGCAACGACCTGGAAGTGGGCGCGGTGGGTTCGAACCGCCGCGAGGTGTTCTATGCCTTTGCACCGAAGCCCGCGACGAGCAGCTGCTCGGCCGTGACGCGCTCGCGCGAGCTGGGGTCGCTTCCTCCGACGCTGATTCACGAGTTCCAGCATATGATCTCCTACAACCAGCACGTGCTGATTCGCGGCGGGCTCGACGAAGATCTCTGGCTCAACGAGGGGTTGTCGCATTTCGCCGAGGAACTCGGATTCCGGGTGACGCCCGATGCGGCCTGCCCCGCCGCGGCAAGCTGCTTCTCGCAGTTTGCGTCGGGTGACCTGAGCAACGCCTACGACTATCTCAACGATCCGGAATCGACTTTCCTCATCGCGCCGCGGAGCGGCACGGGGTCACTGGCCGAGCGGGGTGCCGCGTGGTTGTTCGTGCGCTGGGCGGCCGATCATTTCGCAGGCGACACGCTGCTGGGGACGTCGCTCACGCGCGCTCTCGAGCAGACGAGCCAGGTGGGGTCGGAGAGCGTCGCGAGTGCCACAGGAATTCTGTTTTCGACGCTGGTGGGTGAGTGGCAGATGGCCAACTACACCGACAACCTGCCGGGCTTTCCGCAGGTCGGTCGCTTGCGCTACCGCACCTGGGATTTCCGGGGCGTGTTCAGTCGCAACTCGCCGGCCGTTTTTGCGAAGCCGTATCCACTCACACCCGACAGTACCAGCGGGAGCTACACTCGCTCGGGCACCCTGCGTGCCGGCTCGGGGCGTCACGTGCGCTTCAAGCTTCCCGCGGGCGCAGCGGGCGTGATCGTGCGGCTTGCGGGCTCCACGGCGGGCACCCGGGTCAACGACGCGGTCCTTCCCCGGGTCGCGGTGGTTCGCATCCAGTGAGATGGTGGCCGGGCGTGTGCGCGCTGCCGTTGCTGGTGACCGCGCTCCCGGCCCAGGACGTCCCGCCCGTGCCGGCACTGCCGAATCTCCCGGCCTCGGTGCGCGTTGCCGGGTTTGCCGGGGCCGGTGTGGCCATTCCGGGCTATGCCTCGGCGGTGTTTGACAATCCCTCTGCCATCGGGCCGATCCGCTCGCTCTCCCTCGAAGCGGCCTATGCCCGACTCCCCGACGACAGCTGGTACACCACGGGCGCGGCCGCACTCCGAGCCGGACCCGTCAACATCGGCGGAGGGTACCGCTACCTCCAGTATCAGGGCACGCCACCGATCCGCGACAACCTCTCCTGGGTCGGGGCTGGCGTCTATCGCTACAGCGGCATCGCCATCGGTGGCTCGGCCAAGTACGTCTCGGTCACCGACTCCGTGGGCACCGTCTATCGCACACTTACGTCCGATGCCGGGCTCACCCTGGCGTTCTTCGACATTGCCGCGATCGGCCTCGCCTTCCGGAACCTCGGGCGATATTCCCTCAGCGGTGCCGAGCTCCAGTTGCCGTCGAGCACCCACCTCGGCTTCTCCCTCAACCTGATCGACACCTACTCCAACGGCCGCCTGCTCGCCACGATGGAAACGATCTGGACCGATGGTGAGGCGCGCCGCAGCGTGCTGGGGCTCGAGGGCGGCGTGGTGTTCCACGGCGTGGGGCTCGTCGGGCGGATTGGCCACGGCGGGCAACCACGGGGGAGTGGAGTGGGGAAGACCTCCTACGGCGCGTCTCTCGTACTGCCGCGGACGCGCGTGGACTACGCCTATCAGCGCCGCAGTGCACTCGGCCACAGCGTGCACCTCGTCGGGCTGAGCTGGACACCCTGAGGATGAAGAGGAGTCGACTGCGTATGGGATTGCTGATCGCTGCCGCGACCCTGCTGCTGGGCTACGGCACCGCCTACGTCGCTTCGTCGGAGGTGCGGTACCTCTCGCGTGCCGGGATCGAGGAGACGCGGCTGCTCACTGGCCGGATCCCGATCACCGCGCTCGCGCGCGATACCACGGTGCCCGACTCCATTCGCGCGATGGCGAACCTGGTGGTGGACGTCCGCGGCTATGCCGCGCGCCTGGGCCTCGATGCCAAGGAGACGTATACCAGCTACAGCGATGTCGGGCGCGACACCCTGCTGCTTGTGCTCACGGCCTCCCCGAAGAACTGCCTCTGCCCCGTGATGTGGCGCTATCCCATCGCGGGGCGGGTGCCCTACAAGGGGTTCTTCGATTTCGACGAAGGGAAGCGCGCTGCATCGAGCTACGCCATCAAGAGCTATGACGTCAACCTGCGACCTTCGGCGGCGTTCTCGACGCTGGGGTGGTTCAACGATCCGCTGCTCTCCACCGCCCTGACGCGCGACTCCGTGGAACTCGCGGCGCTGGTGTTCCACGAGATCGCGCACAACACCATCTGGGTGAAGGGCGCCACCGATTTCAACGAGAGCTTTGCGCAATGGGTCGGCTACCGGGCTGCCGAGGAATACTTCCTCGCGCGGGGCGACACGGCCCTCTCGTTCCGGGCCGGCGACCGCTGGCACGACGAACAGGTGCTCGGCGACTACTACGGCCTGCTGCTTGGCAAGCTTGACTCCCTCTACGCACTCAAGCTGCCCGATGCGGAGAACGAGGCTGGGCGCGCGATCATCGCGCGCTGGAGCGCCGACACCCTCACCACCTCGTTCGGCCAGTCACTGCGCACCATCCGGGTCGCCCGGTTCGCCGAACGACCGATAAACAATGCAGCGCTGCTTGGCGTCCGGCTCTACCGCACGGAGCTCCCCCTGTTCAGCAGCTGGGATCGCGCCTACCGGGGCGACCTGACCCGGGCGCTGTACACCCTCGGTGCGTTGCTCGAAGACGCCAAGGGAAGCGAGGCCTTCGACCGGATGCGGGCGATGGTCAAGACCATTCGACCGATTGGCAACCCGGCTGCGGCCGAGCCGGTTCCGCAGTAGCTTGCAAGCCACATTCTCCAGCTGGAGTTCCACTGATGGATGACCAGTTCGTACGCCGCGAGGAGCCCCGCCTGCTGGCGGAGCTCTTTGATTTCCTTGCCATTCCCAGTGTCAGTACCCTCCCCGCGCACGCCGAGGACTGTCGCCGCGCCGCACAGTGGCTCGTCGATCAGCTCTTCACGCTCGGTTGCCCGACGGTCCAGCTGATCGAAGGCGATGGACATCCCGTGGTGTGGGGCGAAAGCCCGCACGTCGAAGGCGCACCCACCTTGCTGATCTACGGCCACTACGATGTGCAGCCGCCCGATCCGCTCGATGAGTGGCATACGCCGCCGTTCGTACCCTCCATTCGAGACGGACAGCTCTTTGCGCGCGGGGCCATCGACGACAAGGGGCAGGTCTTCTGCCTGCTGAAGGCCTACGAGGCCACGCTCGGCACCGACAAGGTACCCCCGATCAACGTCCGTTTCCTCTTCGAGGGCGAGGAAGAATGCGGTGGGCGCGTGATCTTCGACCTGCTCGCTGCCGAACCGGAGCGCACGGCCGTGGATGCGGTGCTCGTGGCCGAGATGTCGTATTACGCCCGGGGATGGCCGGCGGTCTACACCGCGTTGCGCGGAATGTGCTACGCCGAATTGCACGTGCGCACGCTGCAGCGTGACCTGCATTCGGGGAGCTATGGCGGTGTGGCACCCAACGCCATCGAGACGCTCTGCCGGATGCTCACCGATCTCAAGCGCCGCAGCGGCAAGATCCGGATTCCGAAGCTCTACAAGAAGGTGGAGGCGCCGAGCAAGGCGGAACGGAAGGGATGGAACTCCCTGCCATTCGATGAGGAAGAATTTCTCCGCAACGAAGTCACCGCCACGGCGCTGACGGGGCTGGAACAGTTCACCGTGTTCGAACGGACCTGGGCGCTGCCGACGTTCGAGATCCACGGGATCCGGGGTGGCTTCACGGGCGAGGGTGCCAAGACCGTTATTCCGGCAGTGGGTGTGGCGAAGATCTCAATGCGGCTGGTGCCGGGCCTCTCGCTCGAGTTTGCGCAGGCGCAGCTGCGGAAGGCGGTCGAGCGCGTGGCACCACCGTTCGCCGAGTGGGAACTCAAGTTTCTCCACGGCGGCGATCCAGTGCAGGTCGATGTCACCGACCCGATCTTCCAGGTGCTCGATCGCGCCTTCGAGGAGGTCGTCGGCCGCCCCACCGTGGCAGTACGTGCCGGCGGGTCGATCCCCATCGTGCCTGAACTCGGCAAGAGCGGTGCGCCAGTACTGCTCACGGGCATCGGACTCCCGGACGATGGATTGCATTCACCGAACGAGAAGCTCGACCTGAGTCAGTTGTGGGAGGGGATCCGGGTGTTTGGCAGGTTCTTTGAGTTGATGGGGGCGAAGTAGGCGCGGGAAGGTGGAAGGCCCGAGATTCTTGCAACGGAGGTGACAGGGCACAATATTGAAGGAAGCTTCATAATCCCACTGCTCGTCCCCCCCACGCCTCCTGGGCAGCAAGGCGGGTCCCCCAGTGCGCCTCGCTATACGTCGACTTCCCCCTGCTTGGAAGTTTCCGCTGTTTGTCACGGCGGTACTGGTGTGCGTGTTCGCGATCCTCCTTGGCGTGGCGCATCGCGAAGTGCGCGGGATGGCCGCTGAAACCGTCGCGGAGCGTCTGCGGTCCACCGCCTTCGAGTTATCCTCGGCCTTGCGCACCGCGAGTGAGGCTGAAGCGGATCACGCCCATCGGCTCGCGCGACTCCCCGAAGTCGTCGCCTACCTGCGGTCTCCCACCCCACAATCCGCCGCAGCATTTTCCACGGCTATTCGCTCGGCAGCAACTGGCAGCGAGAACATCGCCGGCGTTGCAGTCTATGACAGAGATGGCGTTCGTTTGGCCCTCGAGGGCAGTCTCGACACCTCGCTCGCCCTGCTCCCGCCCGCCGACCTGGCATCGCGGATCCTGGCCTCACCGGAGTCGGCCACGGTTGGTCCCCTGATGAGCGCCGGCGGATCGCTGGTCTTCCCAGTCGAGGCGACCGTCGCGGATGGCGACCAGAGGATCGGCCTGCTCGTGATGTGGCGCACCGTGACGCCGAGGCCAACGGCTCGGGCACAGATCCCCGCACTCTTCGGCACGGGCAGCCGGCTCATCGTTGGTACGCCCGGTGGCGCGTGGACGGATCAGGTGCAGGTGGTCAGGGAGCCCGCCATTTCGCTCAAGCCCAATCCCTTGCCAATCTCAGTCGACGGATTCCTCACCTCAGTGGTGCAGGATCCGCTCTCCGGATGGCTGGCAGTGCTCCAGGTGCCCGAGAGCGTCATTCAGGCTCCGGCCGACCGTTTCCTCCTGCGGGTGGGGGTGATCGGGCTCGCGCTTGTGTTGGTTGGCGGAATGTGCGTGTGGTGGCTCAGTCGCGACATCGCGCTCCCGATCTATCAGGTGACCGAGGCCGCAGCTGCCCAGGCCGCAGGCAATCGCGGGGTCCGGATCGCGGTCCGCCGCGATGACGATCTCGGTCGGCTGGCGACGGCCTTCAATCAGATGGCCGACCGTGTTGCCGCGGAGGCCGAAGCGCGCGGTGCTTCTGAAACGCAGTGGCGCCATCTCTTCAAGGACAACCCGCACCCGATGTGGGTCTACGATCCCGCGTCGCTTGCCTTCCTGGCCGTGAACGACGCTGCAGTCCAGCAATACGGCTATACGCGTGAAGAATTTCTCCAGATGGAGATCTCTGATATCCGGCCGCCTGAGCATAGCGGAGCCCGGCTGCAGCCTGGAGACGGACTCGAGGCGCTCGGCCGGAACCTGGCGGCACGGCTGTGGCGTCACCGACGCAAGGATGGGACATTCTTCGATGTGGAGGTGATCGCGAACTCAGTAGTCTTCAATGGGGTGCAGGCTCGGCTGGTTCTTGCAAAGGACGTGACCTTGCGCACCCAGCTCGAGATGCAGTTGCGTCAGGCACAAAAGATGGAGGCGGTTGGCGTGCTGGCCGGGGGCGTCGCGCACGACTTCAATAACCTGCTGGCCGTCATCCTGACCTATACCGAACTCGTCCGTCTGGAGCTCCCCGACTCGGATCCTCGCGCCACCGATCTCGACGAGGTCAAGGCCGCGGCGGAGCGTGCGACCGCCCTGACGCGCCAGTTGCTGGCGTTTTCACGGCAGAGTGTGGTGCAGGCGTCCGTGGTGGATCTTGTGGCCCTCGTCCAGGGCTTCGAAAAGATGCTGCGACGACTGATCGGTGAAGACATTGAGGTCGAGACGGTGTTTTCGTCCGAAACCGATAGCGTGCTGGCCGATCCGAGTCAGCTCGAACAAGTGCTCCTGAACCTCGCTGTCAACGCACGGGATGCGATGCCCACCGGCGGGAAGCTGACCATTGCGGTCGAGACCGTGACCGTGGACGAGGCGAGCCGGGAGCTGCACGGCCTCCAGGAGGCAGGGAAGTTCGTGGTCACGTCGGTCAGCGATACCGGCGTCGGGATGACACCGGAAACTCGCGTGCACGTGTTCGAGCCGTTCTTCACCACGAAGGAAGTTGGCAAGGGCACCGGACTCGGACTTGCGACAGTCTATGCCATCGTGACTCAGGCCGGGGGCAACATTTCGGTGTATTCAGAGCCGGGCCGAGGAAGCACCTTTCGGGTCTATCTCCCGGCGGTGGTTGATTCGGCGGAATCCCGGAACACCACCTCTGGGCCACATCCGGCCATCGGTGGGAAGGAGACCATTCTGCTGGTGGAAGACGACGCTGCGGTGCGCGCAGCTGCTACGGGGGCACTGACTCGGCTGGGTTACTCCGTGCTGGAGACGCCGAATGCCGACAGCGCATTTGAGGTGTTTAGCCGGAACCCGACGCTGATCGACCTGGTCATCAGTGATGTGGTAATGCCTGGCACTGACGGGCCGACCCTGCTCAAGCGGCTCCGGAGCCTGCGCCCCGGACTCAAGGCACTGCTGATGTCGGGCTACACCGGCGACTCGATCTCCAGCCGCGGCGTGAGCGAGAGTGGCGTTCCGTTCCTGCAGAAACCGTTCACGGTCAGCCGGCTTGGCCTGGCAGTTCGCTCGGTGCTCGACGCGAAATAGTCTTTCGGCACGTCGGGCCCAGCGCGTGCGTCAGTCCTCCTCGCGCACCACGCGCGGCCTGCCTCCACCCGCATATTGCGCTTCGATCCGCGAGTAGAGGTCGTCTGCGCCGATGACGCCCTTCACCGACGCAATCACGCCACAGACCACATCGTCGGCCCAGTACTCATCGGGCTGATCGGCCTTTGGAAGGAGCTGACGCTTCTTCTGGAGGTAGTCGATGGCGGTCTGTTGCCATTCAGCCTGAGCGGTCGCAACAACCGACCACGAGCCCGTGGCCCGCAGCTCCATTTCGGCCAGTGCCTCGAGATGCTCCTTCAGTTCCACGGCGATCGGCCCGGTGCGCAGGCGATCGGCCACGAGGGTCAGCACGGCGCGCCGCTCGGATTCCATTGGCTCGGGCAGGGGAGCCAGGTAGTGACGTTGGTCGGCCACCATCTCCGCCAGGCGGACACAGACCGCCCGAATTGCTGGCGTCAGTTCCTTGGGCGCCTCGCTTGCCCACGAAGACGCGGCGCGTAGAATGGCCGAAATCCGGTCATCCGCAATCGTTGAAATCTTTTCCTGATCCATCGCGTCAGCCATAAGGGGAAGGGTGTCCCGACCCGGTCCGAATGGCAAGGGACCGGCTCGCATCCCGCGGCGCCAGCGAGAAGGCTTCGCCGAAGGCCGAGACCGTCGCGGACAACGCATCGGCCCACAGCGTGGGGTCATCGGGCCGGCGACCGGTCTCGCGTGCGATCGATGTCATCGTGACGCCATCGAGGCCACAGGGGACGATTCGACCGAACCAGTGAAGATCCGGCGCGACGTTTATCGCAAAACCGTGCAGCGTGACCCATTGCTTCACGTGGATGCCGAGGCTCGCGATTTTCCCTCCCGCAGTCCAGACACCGGTCTTGCCTGCCAGGCGCTCGGCAGCGACGCCCAGGTTCGCGAGCGCATCGATGAGCGCCTGTTCCAGCGTGCGAAGGTACCAGTGAAGGTCCTCGCGGTGAGCCGACAGGTTGAGGATCGGATAGCCGACGAGCTGGCCGGGGCCGTGCCAGGTCACGTCGCCACCGCGTTCGACCTCCACCACGGTGGCCCCGAGCGCTTCGAGTGCGGCGACCGGCAGCGGGAGCGAGCTGGCGCGCGTGCCGCGCCCGAGCGTGTACACGGGCTCGTGTTCCACCAGCAGGAGCGTGTCGTGAGGGAGCGAACCCTCGATGCGCGCGAGGCGCAGCGAGCGCTGCAGCTCCAGGACTTCGAGGTAGGGTCGCCGGCCGAGGTCGACGACCTCAAGGGGCGGGCGATTCACTCGGCGGCCCGTACGCGACCCACGAACCACGCACCGGTCAGCGCCGCGAGCACGGCGAGTCCGAGCAGGGCCGTCGTGCCGAGGAGGCCACGAACCGCCATCGTGAGAATGACACTCAGCAGGAATCCCGCAAACGCTGCCACGATCGCAAGGCCACCGCGCCGGTACGTGCTGCCCACCAGTCGCATCAGCCACCACGCGAGACCCGCCGACGCAAAGACGGAGAGCGTCGTGCCGTAGATCAGCAGGTTGAGGGCGAGCCCGTCGACGACATTCTCGCGTGAGGTGATGCCACTACTGGCGGCCGCGCGCGCCGTGGCCCACGTCACCAGGGCAATCGCGGCCACCGAGAACGCCATTGCCGCCGCCATCGCGTTGGCTGCGAGGCCCACGCGGTCTTCCGTAGGGGCGGAGTCGCCGAGCGGATTGGGAGAAGTCGGAGGGGTTGAAGTCATAGCGACGAGAGACCGGAGACTGGAGACCAGAGACTCGCTGTCACCCTGAGCAAGCGGCCTGAAAGGCCGCGCGGTCGAAAGGGGCGGAGCACTGCTCCCTCGACTTCGTCCGCTCCGCGGACTACGCTCAGGATGACAACCTCGAGTCTCTCATTTCCCGGCCCTAGATGTGTACCGCGCGACCCATCGAATCGAGGGCCGCCTCGCCGATGGCTTCCGAGAGGGTCGGGTGCGCGTGGATCGCGAGATCGACTTCTTCGACCGTGTATTCGTTGGTCCGCGCCATCACGAGTTCGCCGATCATTTCCGAGGCGTGTCCACTCACGATGTGCGCGCCCACGATCTCGCCGTACTTCTTGTCGCGGATGATCTTCACGAAGCCTTCGGTCTCGTTGCTGGCCCGGGCGCGGCCATTGGCCGAGAACGGAAAGCGTCCGACCTGGATGTCGAGGCCCTTGGCCTTGGCCTGTTCCTCGGTGAGCCCGACGCTCGCGACTTCCGGGTGGCAGTAGGTCACGCTGGGCACGTTCGTGTAGTCGATCGCCTTCGGCTTGTGACCGGCAATCACCTCGGCAACGTGCACGCCTTCACGGGTGCCCTTGTGGGCCAGCATCGGCGGACCAGCCACATCGCCGATGGAGTAGACACCCTTCACGCTGGTTTCCAGGGTCGTGGGATCGACCTTGATGAAGCCGCGGTCGGTGAGCTTCACGCCCACCTTCTCGAGGCCCAGGCCTTCGGTGTTCACGGCGCGCCCGGCGGCCATCAGGACCTTCTCCGCGGTTACCGCCTGGCTCTTCCCATCGACCTCGAGTTGCAGTGTCACGCCGTCCGGCTTCACCTCGGCCTTCACGACCTTCACACCCGCAAGCACATTGATGCCGCGCTTCTTGAACGACTTGGCGATCACGTCGGAGCTCTCCGCGTCCTCGACCGGGAGAATGCGCGGGAGGGCCTCGATGAGCGTGACGTCGCTGCCAAAGGCGTTGAAGATGTCGGCAAATTCCGACCCGACGGCACCCGCGCCCACGATGGCGAGCGTCTTGGGCGCCTGCTCCAGAAAGAGCGCCTCGTCCGAGGAGACGACAGTCGTGCCATTGAGCTCAAGCCCGACCTGCGGGATCCCCTTGGTGCGAGAGCCCGTCGCGATCACGATCGCCTTCCTGGCGGTCACCGTGTCGTCGCCCACCTTCACGGTCGTGGCCGACGTCAGGACGCCGGTGCCCTTGATGACCGTGATCTTGTTCTTCTTCATCAGGAACTCCGCGCCCTTGGAGTTCTGGTCGGCCACCTTGCGCGAGCGCTTCATCGCGACGCCATAGTCGACCTTCACTTCGCCGACCTCGATCCCCAGCTCCTTCGCCTCCTTGCGGATCAGGTTCGCGGTGGAGGCACTGTGCAGCAGTGCCTTGGTCGGGATGCATCCGATGTTCACGCAGACGCCGCCGAGCTTGTCCTTCTCGATCACGGCAGCGCTCAGCCCCAGCTGCGCGGCGCGAATCGCGGCCGGGTAGCCGGCAGGACCGCCTCCGATGATCACCACGTCAAACGAGCTATTTGCCACGGGAGCGGAACTCCGTTTGAAGGTCAGACCTCTGTTCGATGGGCGATGGGCGATGATCGATGGGCGATGCTCGCCCCTTTGATCCGTTCGTCACCACCTGCCCAATCGGTTATCGCCCATCGCCCATCGATCCGCGATCGACGTCCTGTCACCACACCAGGGCCAGCGGGTTCTCAAGCATCCCGACCAGCGTCTTGAGGAACTGGGCGCCGCTCGCTCCGTCGATCACCCGGTGATCGCAGGAGAGGGTCATCCGCATCCGGCGGCGTGCGACGATGGCCCCGTTGTGCACCACGGGCTTCTCCTCGATCCGCCCGACCGCGAGGATCGCCGCCTCCGGCGGATTGATGATCGCCGTGAATTCGTCAATGCCGAACATCCCGAGGTTCGAGACCGAGAAGGTGGCGCCGGTGTATTCCTCGGGCTTCAGTTTCTTCTCACGCGCCCGGCCCGCCAGCTCACGTACTTCGGCCGAGATCTCGCGCAGTCCCTTCTGGTCGGCGTGCCGCACGATCGGGGTGATCAGGCCGTCTTCGATCGCGACGGCCACTCCGATGTGCACGTCCTGCCACTGCCGGATATGGTCGTCGAGCCACCAGGCATTCACGTTGGGATGCTGGCGCAAGGCGGCCGCTGCTGCCCGGATGATCAGGTCGTTGAACGAGAACTTCCCCTTCTCGTCGGCCGCGAGCAGGGCGGTGCGTGCGTCGTGCGCCCGCTCCATATCGACTTCTGCCGTGAGGTAGAAGGTCGGGATCGGTCCGATGGACTGCACCAGCCGCTTGGCGATCGCCTTTCGCATCTGCGACAGCGGCACGTCGGTGAACGACGACACCGAGACGCCCGCCGTGCGCATCCCGCCCACAGGGGCGGCCGCAAGATTCTCGAGGTCGCGGGCGATCACGCGCCCCTCGGGGCCCGAGCCGGCCACCGTGGCGAGATCGACCCCGCGATCGGCGGCGATCCGCTTGGCCAACGGGGATGCCTTGATCCGGCCGCCTGCGACGGGGGGTGCCGCCGGTATGGGCGCAGGTTGGGGCGCAGGTTGGGGCGCAGCATGCTGCGCCCCTACTGGCGCCCCCACAGCGCCCCCCGCCGCGGGCGCATCCGCCGCCGGTGCCGGTGCCGCCGCAGGCGCCCCGCCCCCCGGGATCTCTTCCCCGGCCGCGCCGATCCACGCCACCACCTCCGCGACCGGGATCGTCGCACCGGCCGCCGCAACCTGCTTCAGCAGCACTCCGGCACCGCGCGCGACCAGCTCCATCACGGCCTTGTCGGTTTCGACCTCGGCGAGGACATCCCCCACGGCAACGGCGTCACCTTCGTTCTTCTTCCACTCGACGAGCTTGCCTTCTTCCATCGTCGGGGAGAGCGCTTCCATCACTACTTTGGTCGCCATATCGTCAGTCCCGGTAGCAGACGCGGCGGGCGGCAGCGGCAATCTTTCCCGCGTCCGTCTTGGCGGCCTTTTCGAGGTGCTTGTTGTAGGGCATCGGTACGTCGGCCTGTGTGACCCGGAGGACCGGGGCGTCGAGGTCGTTGAAGGCCTCGCGCTGGATCAGGTCGACGACTTGCGCACCGACGCCGGCGAACGACCAGCCTTCTTCGGCCACGACACAGCGATTGGTCT
Source organism: Gemmatimonadota bacterium (assembly GCA_040389605.1). Lineage (GTDB taxonomy): Bacteria > Gemmatimonadota > Gemmatimonadetes > Gemmatimonadales > GWC2-71-9 > Palsa-1233. The sequence goes on along the minus strand of JAZJZU010000011.1, from coordinate 6,157 downwards.
TCGCCACCGACGTCAGGATCGCCTGTTCGTCGAGCGGTCGGATGGTCCGCAGGTCGATCACCTCGGCATCGATGCCTTCCCCTTCGAGGGTCTTCGCGGCATTGAGTGCCGGCGCGACCGTCTTCGAGTGGCAGACGATCGTGACGTCGGCGCCGGCCCGCTTGATGTCGGCCACGCCCAGCGGGATGATGTAGTCATCTTCGGGCACTTCGCCCTTGATGTTGTAGAGCATCTCGCCTTCGATGAAGATCACCGGATTGGGATCGCGGATCGACGCCTTGAGCAGACCCTTCGCGTCAGCCGGGGTCGCCGGCATCACCACCTTAAGGCCAGGGATGTGGGCATACCAGCTCTCGAACGCTTGGGAGTGCTGGGCGCCAAGCTGCAGGGCCGCGCCACCCGGGCCGCGCACCACAATCGGGCAGCCGATCTGGCCGCCGCTCATATAACGGATCTTGGCCGCGGCATTCACGATCTGGTCGATGGCGAGCAGCGCAAAGTTCCAGGTCATCATCTCGATCACCGGGCGCAGGCCCACCATCGCGGCGCCCACACCAATGCCGCAGAACCCGAGCTCGGCGATCGGCGTATCGACCACCCGCATCGGACCGAACTCCTCGAGCAGCCCGCGGGACACCTTGTAGGCGCCATTGTACTCGGCCACTTCCTCGCCCATCAGGAAGACGTCACCATCCCGTTGCATCTCTTCCCGCAGCGCCTGGTTCAGCGCGTCACGGTATGTGAGGACCGCCATTAGTTGTCCTCCGGCGCATACACATCGGTCCACAGCTCCGACGGATCCGGGTCCGGCGATTCCTCGGCAAACGTCACGGCGTCGGCCACTTCTGCCACGACCTCGGCGTCGAGCGCGGCGAGTGAGGCGTCGTCGAGCAGGTCGAGTTCCCGCATCCGCGCTTCGAGCAGTCCGATCGGGTCGCGCATCCGCGATTCGTCGAGTTCTTCCTTGCTGCGATAGGTGCCACTCGCGGCGTCGGACATTGAGTGCCCCACATACCGGAAGCAGCGGATGTCGAGCAGGGTCGGGCCGTCGCCAGCGCGCGCACGCGCCACCGCCGCGTCCATCGCCTGCCGCACGGCGACAACATCCTGGCCGTCGACTTCCACGCCGGGCATCCCGTAGGACGTGGCGCGCACATAGAGGTCGGTGATCGCCGCGGCACGCTTCACGGCCGTGCCCATACCGTAGCCGTTGTTCTCGATCGCGAAGATGGCTGGCAGCTTCCAGAGCCCCGCCATATTGAGCGCCTCGTGGAACGAGCCGATGTTTGCGGCGGCCTCGCCGAAATATGTCAGCGAGACCTGATTGGTCTTGCGGTACTTCGCGGCCCACGCAAAGCCGGCACCAAGTGGAATCTGTCCACCCACGATGCCGTGTCCACCCATAAAGCCGCGGGCGAAATCGAACAGGTGCATCGAGCCACCCTTGCCCTTCGAACAGCCGGTGGCCTTGCCGAAGAGTTCCGCCATGATGGATCGCGCACTCAGGCCGCGAGCCAGGGCCTGACCGTGTTCGCGGTAGGCACTCACGACATAGTCGTCGTCGCGCAGCGCCGAGAGGGTCCCGACCGCGACGGCTTCCTGCCCCGTGTAGAGGTGACAGAATCCACCGATCTGCCCCACCGAATACGCCTCGCCGGCCCGCTCCTCGAAATGACGGATCAGGAGCATCATACGAAGCCAGTCGTGGTACTGATCGGCAAACGGTGCTTCGGTGCCACGGCGCTTCGATCGCGACGTGTTTTCGGTCGACACAGCCATTACGGAGTCCCCTTGGCGGAGCGGGCCTGATCCCAGGCATGGTAGGAGGAGCGGGTGAGGGGCGAGCTCTCGACGTGCGAGAAACCCATCCCGAGTCCGATCTCCTTGAGTTCGGCAAATTCGTCGGGCGTGTAATAGCGCACCACCGGCAGGTGGCTCTCCGATGGGCGCAGGTACTGGCCCAGCGTCACGATGTTCACATCACTGCGGCGCAGGTCGCGCAGGCAGGTGATGATTTCGTCCCACTCCTCACCCATTCCGAGAATGATGCCCGACTTGGTGAGCGCCGTGGCGTCCATCGCGCGGGCATTGGCGAGCACCCGCAGCGCACGCTCATACCGGCCGCCCGGACGGGCGAGGCGATAGAGCCGCTCGGCGGTCTCGAGATTGTGGTTGAGAATGTCGGGCTTCGCGTCCATCACGAGCTGCAGCGCGCGTTCCGATCCCTTGAAGTCGGGAATCAGCACCTCGACCGAGGTGTCCGGCAGCCGCTTGTGAATCTCGGTGATGCACCCCGCGAACGCCTCGGCACCACCGTTGGGCAGGTCGTCGCGATCGACCGACGTGATCACCACGTGCTCCAGCCCCATCCGCTCCACGGCGTCGGCGAGCCGCGCCGGCTCGGCCGCGTCGAAGGCCTTCGGGGTGCCGTGCGAGACCGCGCAATAGGCGCAGTTCCGGGTGCAGACATCGCCGAGGATCATGAAGGTGGCGGCCTTGTGCTCCCAGCATTCGCCAATATTCGGGCATCGGGCCTCTTCACACACCGTGTGGAGCCCGAGTTCACGCATCATTTTCTGGAGATGGAGGTAACCAGCCCCTCCAGGGGCCTTCACCTTGAGCCACGACGGCTTGCGCGCCAGCGCCAAGGGCAGGACGGCGCTGGGCAGGACGGGCTCCGGCTGGGAGGCCGCTGCGGTCTGGCGGGTCAGCTGAACGAGTGGAACGGCCACGCGCGTCTCGATCCCTCCCCTTGAGGTGGGCGCCGGCCTGAACCGGCGCTAGCCCAACAAGATAGCCGGATCGGGGGGCGGGGGTGAGGGGCGGCGAGGGCTATTTCCCGGCCTTGACGGCCCCCACGAAGAGCGCCGGCGAGGTGGGTGCCTGCGAGCCAGCTTCGGGCTCCTGCGTCACGGCGGTCGCGGTCACTGTTCCGGCGGGCAGGGTTACATCCTGCACCAGCGCGCGTCCATCGGCGCCGGGGTTGAAAGTCACCGACGGGACGGGCTTGCCATCGACAAAGAACCAGAGCTGGTAGGCCTGCCCGCGGGGAGCGGTTTCCATCGACGCCACCGAGACCATCGCCCTGCGACGCTGCTGGTCGATGTAGACCCGGACCGAGGGCTTGGCGTCGCCAGTGGCGGCGAGTGTCACGAGCTCAATGGCCGGATCGGTGAGCCGGGCGATCATCGAGTCGCGCTGGGTCACGGCGTCGAGTGAGCGGGCCGCGAGTGCTTGCGCGCTGGCTGTCGCCTCCCGTTCCCGGGCGAGATCGCGCTGCTGCTTCGCGATCACGAGCAGCGAGGCAGCCAGGGCCGCGCCCAGCCAGAGCGGAGCGCGGGACCGACGGGCGGGCTGCATCGGGATCACCCTGGGCTCGACGGGCTCGTCAGCTGGCTGATCGACTGCAGTGGCCATCACGCGTGCCTTGAGCCCGGCGGGAAGTGCGACCGGGGTACTCAATGCCGCGGCAGCGAGCGCCTCGCGTGCGGAGGCCGTACTGCGCGCCAGGGCGGGATCGACCGCCAGGCGAGCCTCGAAGGCCACCCGCTCGGCATCATCGAGCAGGTCGAGGACGTACTCCTCCACCAGCTCGTGCATCGGATGGCGAGACGACTCGCTCACGGGTAACCCTCCGGCGCCAGGGCAGTGAGCAACTCGCGCAACTTGCGCAGTCCCAGCCGGACCCGGGTCTTCACGGTGCCGAGCGGTTCGCCGAGGCGCTCGGCGATCTCACTTTGCGAGAGTCCTTCAAAGTAGGCCAGGTCGAGCGCTGCCCGCTGCGAGTCGGGCAGCTCCATCAGCGCATCGCGAATGCGTCGCGACTGTTCATCGGCGATGACGTTCGCCACCGGCGAGGCCAGAGGAGCGCCCATTGCTGGTGCGTCGGTGGCAGCGCCTTCGGCCGCGGCGGCATCACTCAGGCGTCCACGGCGAGTGCGCGAACGAATGCTGTCGAGTGCGCGACTCCGGGCAATCGTCGCGAGCCACGCAGCCACCGATCCACGACCTGCCTCGAAGCGTGATGCTTCGCGCCACGCCTGAGCGAACGTGTCGACGACGACCTCCTCGGCGTCGGCCTGCTCGCGGGTGATCCGGAGCGCCAGACCGAGCAGGTTTGGGGCGTAGCGATCGTAGAGGGTCGACATTGCCGTAGCGTCCCCTTTCGTCATGGCGAGCACGAGAGTGGAATCATCGGACACGGTTCGCGCGGCTGCGTGGACCATCAAGGGGAAGACCGGCTCCTGAGGGGAAAGGGGCACCACGGCTCTCGTCAATGCTAGTGCGGTCGCGGGGGGCTTCACAAGCGGCGGCGCTCACGGGAGTACCTGAGCCGCATCGCCACGCAGATACACCAACTGGGCGCGCCGGCCATCGATGAGGGCGAGCGCCACGTTCACCTGATCGCTGAAGCGCTCCTGCAACACGGTCACGGCGAGATGGCCGTTGCCCAGGGCGCCATTGGCGGTGCCTTTGAGCACGATGCGCACGCGATCGCCTTCGGGCACAATCGCCGAGGGGGTCAATGGGACCGTGACGCCCGCCTGGTCCTTAAGGATGAGTGTGCGCGCGAGATAAGCCGTGACATCCTCGCGATTGAGTCGGGGCGGGAAGTCGTCGTGATACACTCGCACGGTGGCGGTGACGTTCGCGCCGCTGCTGACGAGTTCAATGCGCGCCGCGTGCACCGGGTGCCAGCGCGATGCAGTCAGCATCACGACCAGGGCACTCCACCGAGTGAGCGCGCGCAGCAGCCGGCTTACCACGGCAGCCGCTCCGCTGCCATCACCAGGGCAAGGCTCGCAACGGCGGCCGACGTGAGCCGCATCCGCCAGCGCGTGGCCGCCGGCCGGTCCGTGGTGGCATGCACGATGACTCGATCGGCGAGCGCGAGCATCCCGACCAGCGCGGTGAGCACCAGGGCCTGGCCGAGTTCGATGCCGATGTTGAATCCCAGAAGCGGCATCGCGACGCCACCGTCGAACAGCGTCTGGAGTGTGGTGGCGAATCCCGCGCCGTGCACCAGCCCGAACAGCCCGGTCAGCACCGGTCGGACGGCACCTGCTGGCCGGGCGCCGCGCGCCAGGAGGTTTTCACCGGCTGCGATCACGATGGTGCAGGGAATGAGGAACTCCACGAGCGGAATCGGGAAATGCACCACGTGCAGCGCCACGAGCGCGAGCGTGATGCTGTGTCCCACGGTGAACGCGCTCACGACGGTGAGGCCGTGTCGCCAGTCGCGCGGGCGGTAACTCGCAGCGAGCGCCGCGAGGAAGAGCAGGTGATCGAGCGCCTCGATCGATACGATGTGGCGGAACCCCACGGTGATGAACGTCTCGATCATTGCGCCACCCCGAGCGCCACCGCGTGAGCGTGCAACGCCAAATCCTCCGTGCCCCAGCGGAGCGCCTCACGCATCGCGGTGCGCGCTTCGATATCCCGTCCGCTCTTGTGCAGCGCCCAGGCATAGAGATCCCACCCGTAGACATCGCGGCGAACCTGCAGCTCCTGGGTTGCCTGCGCGAGCACCTCGGGCACCTCCCGGTCGCGATCCAGGAGTGCGAGCCGCCACTGGCGGTGCCACGCGAGCGCTGGCGCAGCGGCGATGGCCGTTTCGAATGCACGCATCATCCGCTCCGACTGGGCTTCGTGGCCGAGGCGACGATGTGCCTCGCTGGCGAGGGCGAATGCGAGCGGATCCTCGCCGACGTTCATCGCCGCCTCGGCGCGCGAGAGCGCCATCGCGGCGTCGCCGGTGGCCAGCGCGAGCCGTGACTGGGCGAGCAGGATGCGCGGATCATCGGGAACAACAGTGGACGCCGCACGAAACGACTTCGCGGCCGCCGGAAATGCTCCGACCGTGAGTGCGAGTTCTCCAAGCCGGAGGTCATACCAGGCGATCTGTTCCGCCGGCGTTCCGGCGCGGCGACGGGCCTCGCCGCGCGCGCGCTCGAGCAAGGTCCGCGCGTGCGCCGAGTGTCCCCGGAGTGATGCCCAGCGTGCGACGCGCGCGGTGACCGCGGGGTTGGTGCCGGCGCGATCAAGTGGGGCGAAGATGCTGTCGGCCTCGACGTAGCGGCCGAGTTCAAGGTCGATCTCCCCACGCAGGGAGCGCGGACCGGGTGCCGTCGGATCTGCGGCGAGCAGCGAATCGGTG
>JAZJZU010000010.1:47091-50887 GCA_040389605.1 Gemmatimonadota bacterium | reverse complement strand
AGCCGTGGGTCGGGCCCCAGGTCAGGGCCTTGAGCACGAGGGCATCGAGTGCCCCGCGGAGCAGGGTGACGGTATCCGACATCGTACTCTCCATAGAAAGTCTATGGGTAGACTACGACCGCTTCCCTAGAAATTCAAGGGGTATGAGGCCGAGGGGGGCGGAGAACTTGATCCTGGGCAAGAATATGAGGAGACTTGAAGGGATGGCCGGAATGAGGATTCACGCGATTGAGCTGGGGTGATGCGCCAATGGACATCAGCATTGTGGTTCAACCGACACTTCGCGCCGCCACCGTCCGTCACGTGGGGCCGTACCCGGAGATCGGGAAGGCCTTTGCGCGCCTCGAAGCCTCGCTGGACGGTATGCGCCTCCCCGGCGAACCGGTGGCAATGGTGGCCATCTTCCACGACAACCCTCTCACGACCCCGGCGGCGGAACTGCGCTCGGACGCCGGGATTCTCGTCGATACCGGCGTCGACATTCCTCCGGGTGTGGCCGAAACGGTCATTCGAGGCGGCAGCTATCTCCACGGACGACACCTCGGTTCCTATGCCGGGTTGCCCGCGGCCTGGGCTCGGCTCCGCGACGAGGGAATGCGTGCCCACAACGTGCTCCGTGCCGAGGGGCCAGGCTACGAGCTGTACGTGAACAACCCCGGCAATGCCGCCATTGGCGATCTCATCACGGATCTCTACATCCCGGTCGTTCCGGGGCACTGATGCCGCGCACCATCTCAGGGGTGCGCCAGCATTCGCTAGGGTTTCAGTGGTGGCTTGCTGTTGAAGGCCACTGCGGCCTTGATCAGCGCCTTGAATGCGCGTCCGTTCACGCGCTCGTCTTCGCGGATGTCGATGGCTCGGCGCGCGTTCCCGTCGAGTGAAGCGTTGAAGAGACCCGAGGGGTCGGGCAGGGAAGCGCCCTTCGCAAACGTCAGCTTCACATATTCCTTGTAGGTCTCGCCGGTGCAGACGATCCCGTCGTGCGACCAGACCGGCACGCCCGCCATCTTGTTCGACGCCTTTTTCCACTTGCGCTCCTCGATCATCGCGGGATCGGCCTCGAGAATCAGGGCGCGCATCTGGTCGAGCATCTCTGCGCGCCAGTCGCTGGTTTTGGCCGTCGCTTTGGTCACGAACTCCTCCCGAGCAGGTCTTCGAGCTTGCCAGCCATCATCTTCCAGCCGTAGCGCGCACCGCCGAAGTTCTGCTTCTGGTCGGGCTTGAAACCCGTCTGCACAATCGAGAGCGAACAACCCGACGATGTGGGGGTGAGCGTGAAGGTGACCACGGTATCGAGCATCTCCCCCACGACCCAGGCGTAGCGCAGCCGACGGGGCGGGTCGATGACGAGCATCCGGCAATCGACCGTGCCGTCCCAGCCGGGATACGGCTGGGTCTTGAACCGGAACGCCGAGCCGGGGGTGAGTTGCAGGTCGAAGACGGGCAGCAGCCATTCCGAGAGCAGGGCGGGTTCGGTGAGCGCGCGCCAGACCTTCTCGGGCGGGTGTGCGAGATCGATCTCGAACGAAATGGCGTCGGTCTGCGAGGGCGATGTGGTATCGGAAATGGTCATCGGTCCATCTTCTCCAGCAGATGTTCGAGGCGGGCCGCGTGGTCGGTCCAGAAGGCGCGGTAGTGGGTGATCCAGTCGATCAGGGGCTTCATACCGCGCGGCTCCACGCGGTAATAGACATTGCGCCCCTCACGGCGGCCGTGCACCAGCCCGGCGGCCTTGAGCGCAGCGAGATGTTGCGACACCGCCGGCTGCGAGATGTCGAACCGGGCGGTGAGCTCCTTCACGGCCGCCTCGCCGCGAGTCAGCGACTCGAAAATGGCCCGCCGACTGGGGTCGGCGAGCGCGAGAAAGACTTTCCCTTCGAGGGCGGGTGCGGTGCGCATGGTTGATGTATAAGGCGCAACTTATTAATAGTCAAGCTGGGCTGAGGAGTAAGCATCGGGATCTGGCCGCTTCCGGTCGTCGGCTGTCACGGTAAGCTTGAAAGGAATCCTCAATGGAGCATTCAGCATGGCCACCAAACGGCCGAAAACAATCGCCGCATACATCGCCGCGGCCTCGCCCGCCGCGCAACCACACCTGAGGCAGGTCTACAAGATCCTCAAGAGTGTGGCTCCTGATGCCGAAGAGGCGATCAAGTGGGGCAACCCCTTCTTCATTGAACCGCGCTTTCTCTTTGCTTTTTCAGCGCACAAGGCCCACCTCTCCTTTGCGCCCTCCGCCAAGGCCTTGAAGGCGTATGCCAGGGAACTGGAGAAGCACCAGACCACCGATAACTTCCTCAAGATCCCCTACAGCGAGCCGGTGCCCGAGAAGCTGGTGCGGAAGCTGGCCGAATTTCAGGTCAAGGCCGTGCGCGCTCGCACGGACGACAACTTCTGGTGAGTGGCCCCGGCGGCTGGCTGGATGTCGGGGCAGCGGCAGATCGCGCTCGGCCGAGGAATTCCTACATTCGCACTCGCGCACCATTCGTTTACACGATCCTCGCCGGGGCAACCATCGCCGCTGGCCTCGCCTCGCGATGGTATCCCGCGTTCTTCCCTCCGTTCTTCGCCAAGTACGCCGGCGATACTCTCTGGGCCATACTGGTGTACTGGTTGCTGGCCTTGGTGTGGCGCCGCGCATCGACGGCATCGCTTGCGGCGCTCGCGCTGGGCGTGAGTCTGGCAGTCGAATGCAGCCAGCTCTACCACGCAGCCTGGATCGACGCGATCCGGGAGACGCAGCTCGGCGGGCTGGTCCTGGGGTACGGCTTCCAGTGGAGCGACCTGGCCTGCTATGCCGTGGGAGTCGCGCTGGCCTCGTGCGTTGACCATTGGCTCACACCCGTCGCTCAGGACTCCCGGTAGCCCCCTGATTTCGGCATCAGTCCTCCCGGGATCGCTCAGCCCCTGGCCGCGGGTTGACAGGCAAGAAAATACTTGCATATTGTCTGGCAGGTTCTCGAGACCTGTTCCACGAACACCTTGGAGTGCACTGCATTGTCCAAAGGCACACTGAACATCGACAAGGTCTTCAAGGCGCTCGCCGACCCCACCCGCAGGCGCCTGCTCGACCAACTGCACCTGGAAAATGGTCAGACCTTGTCGGCGCTCTGTGAGCATATGGAGATGACGCGCCAGGCCGTGGCTCAGCATCTGCAGGTGCTGGAGGCGGCCGAGCTGGTCGCCATTGTCTGGCAGGGGCGCGAGAAGTTGCACTATCTGAACGCAGTGCCCTTGCACGAAATCCACAAGCGCTGGATCGAGAAGTTTGAACACACGCGACTCGGCGCATTGCGCAACCTCAAGAGGAAACTCGAAGATGACGACGACAACGAAGCCTGATTACGTCTACGTGACCTACATCGCGACGACTCAGGAAAAGGTGTGGCAGGCGCTGACCGACCCGGCGGTTGCCAGGGAGTACTGGGGCGGCAGCACGGGTCCTACGCGGGTGAACGTATCCGACTGGAAGATCGGCTCGCGGTGGGAGCACGTCCGCGCCGACGGCAGCGACATCGTGGATATGGTGGGAAAGGTGGTGGAGAGCGACCCGCCGAAGCATCTGGTGATGACCTGGGCGCGGCCCGCCGAGGAGGCCGAGCCGGAGAAGCATTCGCTGGTGCGCTTCGACATCGAGCCGGTCGAGACGGGGCTGATCAAGCTCACCGTGGCGCACGAGGATCTGGCGAAGGATCCGAAAATGTTCGCCGGCGTGTCAGGTGGCTGGCCGCTGGTGCTCTCCAACCTCAAGACGCTGCTCGAGACCGGACGGGCGTTGCCGAGGAAGGTGGCGTTG
>JAZJZU010000010.1:36510-47081 GCA_040389605.1 Gemmatimonadota bacterium | reverse complement strand
ATGCAATGAGGGCCGGAGGGGGTGGGTATCGGAGCGATCGGTGCCCACCCTGCCGGCTCTGGCGAGCGCTGTGTCAGAGATCTGCGGTCCGCCGTCACCCCAGATGTTCGAGACCAAGCCGCCACATCTTTCCGAGGGAGCGATGGCACCGCGGTCCCACCTCAGGCGTAGCGCCGTTGTTGAGCCGCCTGCAATGCTTTGCCTGGCTCGGGGAGCATTCGGTACGGGGCTGAGGGTTGCGATGGTGCTTGGCAGTGTCGGGGTGTGGAGTCTGGGCTGTTCGTCATCAGGCGCCGCAGCAAACCCACACGAGGTGCTGACCGAGCTGCCCGCCCTGATGGCGGTCGATGACAACTGGCCATCATACGGGCGCGACTACTCCAACAGGCGGTTCTCGCCGCTGACGTCGATCACCCCGGCCAATGTGAGCCAGCTGAGTCTTGCCTGGACATATCACACGGGAATCGTCGAGTCATTTGAGACGAGCCCCATCGTCATCGGCCGCTCGATGTTCATCACCACGGCCAAGAACCACGTCATTGCCCTGGACGCCGTCACGGGTGCGAAGAAATGGGAATACGCCCACCCCCTCGGCCGCACCATTATGTGCTGCGGGCCGAACAACCGTGGCGTGGCCTACTCGCACGGCCGGCTGTTCATGGGAACCCTCGATGCCCAGCTCGTTGCGCTCGACACGGCCTCCGGTCGCCCCCTCTGGACGGTGCGAGTTGCCGACAACACCGCAGGCTACAGCATCACCAGTGCACCGCTCGCGGTTGATGGGCTGGTGATCGTGGGGCTCGCGGGGGCGGAATATGGCATTCGCGGGTCCGTCGTGGCATTCGACGAAGCAACCGGTGCAGAGCGCTGGCGCTGGTACACCATCCCCTCACCAGAGGAAGGAGGCTGGTGGGGCAAGTGGTCCCCACTCGACCCGTTCGGTACTCCCGTCAACCGCGATCTCGCCCAGGAGCACCGCGACAGCGCGAAATATGCCGATGCCTGGAAGCGGGGCGGCGGATCGATGTGGCAGACGCCGGCCGTCGACACTGCCCGCGGTCTGCTGATTTTCACGGTTGGCAACGCGAGCCCCGACATCGACGGGCACGTGCGTCCTGGCGACAACCTCTTTACCAACTGCATTGTTGCGCTGGATGTCAGGACGGGAAAGCTGAAGTGGTACTTCCAGGAGGTACCGCACGACGTCTGGGATTACGACGCGGTCAGCCCCGTCGTGCTGGCGGATGTGAAAGATTCCTCCGGTCGAATTGTTCCGGTCGCTGCGCAGGCCGGCAAGACGGGCTGGGTCTACATCCTGAATCGTGAGACGGGCGCGCCGATTCGCCGCAGCGAGGCCTTCGTGCCCCAGAAAGACATGTTCAGTCTCCCGACCCGCTCCGGGACGCGCGTCCTGCCGGGTGGCAACGGCGGATCGGAGTGGTCACCGACCGCCTATTCCCCGCTCACGGGGTACCTGTATGTGCTCGGTCTCAACGAGCACCAGATCTACAAACTCCGGCCCGAAAAATATCGCAAGGCAGCGAGCTATCTCACCGGGGTCTGGTATTCGGTTGAGCCCGACAAGGACAATGGCAGGTTCACTGCCATTGATCTCTCGACCGGGCGACTCGCCTGGCAGGACACGATCCCCGATCCGATGGTTGGCGGCGCGATGGTCACGGCCGGTGGCGTCGTCTTTGTCGGCACGAAGGACAAGCGACTGCTTGCGATCGATGCCACCACCGGCAAGCAGCTCTGGGAATACAAGGGGCACGCCGGTGTCAACGCGCCTCCCGTGTCCTATGCCGTGGACGGTCGACAGTACGTCGCAGTTGCAGCCGGCGGAAATTTTCAGATCAATGCGCCGCGCGGAGACGAATTGCTGGTCTTCGCTGTGGCCCAAACGAGTCCGCCTCCGGGGCAACCCCAGTGACGACGACTGCGCGCACCTTTGCCTGCATCGTGATCGGCGCAGCTCTCGCCTGTTCTGAACCCGATGCCCAGCGCCTCGCCTCCCTGAAGGCAGAAGACGCGCGACCCGAGGCCCTTCTGCCCGGCGATCTCGCAGGTCGCCCCGACAGTGCCCTGCTCGCTCGGACCGACACTTTGATGGATACCGACGAGGAGGCCCAGCCCGATTCGTTGCCTGCGTTGCCGTTCGGGTTGACGCTCGAGATGATCCGCGCCGGCGACGCGCTCTTCCACGGCGCCGGCGGCTGTTTCAATTGCCACGGCTCGGAGGCGCAGGGCCTGCCCGCGCGTGGCAAGACCATCACCGCTGGACTCCACTTCGTGAGCGCTGGTGACTGGCGTGGGGTCGACTCGATCATCAGTGTCGGAATCCCCGATGCGGGCACACGGTCGCCAGTGGCGATGCCGCCAAGGGGGCAGCACGGCGACCTCGACGCATCGCAAATTCAGGCCCTCAGCGCATACGTATGGGGCATCAGCAGCGCCCGCGGTGAGCCCTGGCCCGGTGGACACGTTTCTCACGCGCGACACGACCCACGTGCGTCGGCGAGGACGTCGATCCCATGATGACGCCGCTGAAGATCGGGGTGATGCCGCAGCTCAGGGCCTGGTATGATCGCGATCCATCGGTCTGGGACGCGGCATCTCCGCACGCCCATCGGCTCGCCTCGCTCGGTGCCGGCCTGACCATTGCCGGCACCGTGGTGTTCCTGGTCGTCCTCGGCATTCTCGCGACCGCACTCTGGCGTCGTCGAACGGCGTCCGGAGACTTGTCAGGACCAGCGCCCGCGGCCAATGAGCATCGCTGGGTCATCGGGGGCGGCCTCATTCTGCCCGTGCTGGTCCTCACCGGGGTGTTCATCGCAACGCTCGTCAGTCTTCGGGGGCTCGGGGCCGACGACGACGGCGCGCCCCCGCCAGATATCATCGTGATCGGTCATCAATGGTGGTGGGAAATTCGTTACCCGGTCGCGGGGGTTGTGACTGCGAACGAGCTGCACCTTCCCGTAGGCTCCCCGGTACGGGTTGAGCTCCAATCGGCCGATGTGATCCATAGTCTCTGGGTTCCAAACCTCGAAGGCAAGACCGACCTGATCCCCGGTCAGCGCAATCATATGACGCTAGCCGCCGATACCGCAGGTGTCTACCGGGCGCAGTGCGCCGAGTTCTGCGGACTCCAGCACGCGCATATGGCGCTCACGGTGATTGCCGAGGACTCCTCAGTCTATGCGCGGTGGGTTCAGCACGCGAAGCAGCCCGCACCACCTCCCGCGGACCCCGCCGCAACGCGCGGGCAGGCGGCATTCTTTGCGCATTCCTGTGCGTTTTGTCACACCATCCGCGGCACATCGGCGGGGGGGAGGGCTGGTCCGGACCTCACGCACCTTGGCGGGCGAAGGACACTCGCTGCCGGAACACTGACGAACACAACAGGCAATCTCGCGGGCTGGATCAGCAATCCCGACCGGCTGAAGCCCGGCAGCAAGATGCCTCCGATCGCAGTGGACGCGGCGAGCCTGCAAGCCATCATCCATTACCTGGAGTCGCTGAAATGACCGGGGCCTCAGCGGTGGTGACCGAGCGTCTCGCGCAGCAATGGGAGCGCCCTCGCACACTGCGAGGCTGGTTTGCCTCAGTGGACCACAAGGAGATCGGGGTACGCTACCTCGTCACGGCCTTCGTGTTCCTGCTGGTGGGAGGCATCGAGGCAGGGATGCTGCGCGCCCAGCTGGCGCGACCCGATGCGCACATCCTCTCGCCCGAGACCTACAACCAGCTGTTCAGTATGCACGGCACCATCATGATTTTCTGGTATGCCGGGCCGATTCTTTCAGGGTTCGGCAACTACCTCGTGCCGCTCCTGATCGGATCGCGCGATATGGCCTTCCCGCGACTGAATGCTTTCAGCTATTGGACCTTCGTGCTCTCCGGCCTGTTCGTCTATGCCAGTCACGCGCTCGGCACCGCGCCCAACGGCGGGTGGTTCGCCTATGTACCGCTGACCAACTCGACCTTCTCGCCCGGGCTCAACCTCGACTTTTATGCGCTTGCCTTGCTGTTTCTCACCATCTCGACCACTGCCGGTGCCATCAACTTCCTGGTCACGATCTTCACGATGCGCGCGCCGGGGATGTCGCTGAGCCGGATGCCACTGATGCTCTGGAGCACGGCCACAGCCTCCGTGTCGATCGTCTTCGCGCTGCCAGCCCTCACGGCAGCATTGCTCTTCCTCGAGCTCGAGCGCCGGTGGGGATTTCGATTCTTCGATGCCGTGGCCGGCGGAAGCCCGTTGCTCTGGCAGCATCTCTTCTGGGTCTTCGGTCACCCCTGGGTCTACATCATCGTGCTGCCAGCGACCGGAATGGCCTCGATGATGATTCCGACTTTCTGCCGTCGGCCCATCGTGGGACACACATATGTCGCACTCGCCACGGTGAGTACCGGCCTGTTCGGGTTCGGGGTGTGGGCGCATCATATGTTCGCGACGGGTCTCCCGAGACTCTCAACCACCTTCTTCAGCGCGGCGAGCATGGCCGTGTCGATCCCGAGCGGGATGCAGATTGTTGCCTGGCTCGCGACCATCTGGGCTGCGCGCCGTCACGTCATGACCACCTCGTTCCTCTTCCTGCTCGGTTTCATCGTCCTGTTCGTGATCGGGGGCGTCAGCGGAGTGATGACGGCCTCGGTGCCGTTCGACCTTCAGGCCACGGACTCCTATTTCATCGTAGCGCACCTGCACTATGTGCTCATCGGCATCAACGTGTTTCCGGTGTTCGCGGCGGCCTACTACTGGTTTCCGAAGATCACTGGCCGCCTGATGGACGAGCGCCTGGGGCGCTGGAATTTCTGGGTCATGTTCATCGGGGCCAACCTGACATTTTTCCCGATGCACATCGTCGGGCTGCGCGGGATGCCTCGTCGGATCTATACCTACGCGCCTGGGATGGGTTGGGATACCCTCAATCTGGTGGAGTCAATTGGCGCCGCGGTCTTTGCCGTGGGCGTGCTGCTCTTCCTGATCAACGTGCTGAAGAGCCGCGTGCGAGGCGCGCCGGCGGAAGCCAATCCGTGGGGGGCAGCGTCGCTCGAATGGTCGATTCCCTCGCCGCCCCCGGCATACAACTTTGCCGTGATTCCCACGGTCCGGAGCCGGGATCCCCTCTGGGAGCTTCCTGGCCCCGACGAGACGACCGACGTGTCCCCTGAGCGCATCCTGGACCGAGGCCGGCAGACCCTTCGAACGACGGGGCTCGACGCCGACCCGTTCGATGCGATGACGATGCCGAGGGAATCGCTCTGGCCCCTGTTCCTTGCGGTGGCGCTCACGGTGACGTGCACGGCGGCGCTGGTGATGTCGCCGTGGCCGCTGCTTCTCTCGATCCTCCCGGTGCTGGCCTGCCTGGGATGCTGGCTTTGGCCCGCCAGCGGGGAGGCCGCGTGACCAGCGTTCCTGCTGCGTCGATTCGCGAGCCGCTGGTCGATGACCGGGCCACGCGACACCCGGCGTCGTGGTGGGGAATGGTCTGGCTCTGCGCGACCGAGGGAATGTTGTTCGCGTGCCTGATCGCGTCCTATTTCTTCCTCCGGGGAGCGGCCGAAGCGTTTCTCGAAGGAGGTGGGAAATACCCCAGCCTCGGCGTGCCGCTGGTGATGACTGGAGTGCTGCTCTCAAGCAGTGTCTCACTGTGGTGGGCTGAGCGCGGGATCCGGCAGGGAAAACTGGGCCAATTGCGCACGGGACTGCTCGTCACCTTCGCACTTGGCGTGCTGTTTCTCGTCCTGCAGGGCACCGAGTATGCCGCCCGACCGTTTGGTCCGGCCACCAGCGCGAACGAATCCATCTTCTACGCGACCACCGGTCTGCACGGAGCGCACGTGGCGTTCGGGCTGCTGATGAACTTGTTCGTCCAGGGGCTGGTCTGGCGTGGACGCATTGACTCCCAGCGGTATGTGGCCGTACGAAATTTCGCACTGTACTGGCACTTTGTGGACGCTGTCTGGGTCACGATCCTGCTCGCGCTCTACATTTCTCCCCGACTGTGGTGAGCCGATGATGACCACTCGCCCGTACGCATCGTCGTCGCGACGGCTCTGGTTCGGCATCGTGGCCGGTCCCGTGGCGTGGATCCTCGACACCCTGTCTGCCATCGAGCTGACGGCCGCGGGGTGCAGAAGCGGAGCGACGCTGAGTCCCGCAGCGACGAACGGGATGATCTCTGCAATTGGAGTTGCCGGGCTGGTGGTGGCAGGTGTCGCCCTGTGGTCCACCTGGGGCCTGATGTCGTCCGCCCCGCTGGATACCGGCATCGGAGGGACGGTGGATGACCGGATCCGGTTCATCGCCCGCTTCGGTATGGTGACGAGCGGGCTCGCGATCGTCGCGATCGTCTGGCGCACGCTCACGGTGCTCTTCGTGGGAGCCGCGCCGTGCTGAGCGGGGAAGCGGCGGAGATCGTGACCCGCGCTGATCTGGCTTCGGCGTGGACGTTCGAGCCCACGGTAGTGATCCCGCTCGCAGTGCTCGGGGTGGCCTATACGCTGGCGGTTGTTCGTGCGCGGACAGAGCGGGGACGTCGTGCCGCACCACTGGTCAGGGCGGCCTGGTTCGCTGCAGGTTGGATTTCCCTCCTGTTCGCCCTGGTGTCCCCGATCGACCGACTTGGTGAGACGCTGTTCGCGGGGCACATGGTGCAGCATCTCGTGCTGATCGTGGTTGCCGCACCATTGCTCGTGATCGGGGCACCACCCCCACTCTGGCTCTGGCTCTTCGGTGCATCAACCCGCCGAGCCATAGGCCGCTGGCTGACGCATTCACGGACGGCGCGGATCGTCACCGCGCCAGCACGTACCCCGCCGGCCATCCTTGCGGTGAACATCGGCGTGCTCTGGTTCTGGCACCTTCCACGGCCGTATCAGGCTGCCATCGGCACCCCGGCGGTGCACGCGCTGGAGCACGCCTCCTTCCTCGGGGCGGCGGCGCTGTTCTGGTGGGTCGTGCTCCGACCGGTCGGGCGTCGGGTCCTCGGCTACGGGCAGGCGATCATCTACATCGGCATTGTGCTGGGTGCGAGCGGTGCGCTCGGCGCGTTGCTGATGTTCTCCCCCCCGTGGTATGCGGTACACCTGGCCGGCGAGCAGGCGTGGGGAATGACTCCACTTGCCGATCAGCAACTGGCTGGCCTGTTGATGTGGATTCCCAGCGGCGCCGTCTATCTCGGGACGGCAGCCGCGCTCTTCCTTCGGTGGATGGCGTCCGAAGAGCAAGGGAGCCATCGCGTGGTCGGCAAGCTATCGCAAGCCCCTGGAGCGGCCCTATGACACGACGCACACTCATCGCCGTGGTGGTTCTCGTGGCCGCGTGCGGGCCAAGGCCCGTTCGGCCGGAGCAGCGGATCGATAACTCGGATCCCGGCCGCGGCAAGCGCGCAATCGCGGAGTTCGGATGTGGTTCGTGTCACGAAATTCCTGGCGTGCGCGGCGCCGTGGGCTTGGTTGGGCCTCCGCTGACCCATTGGTCGAAGCGTCGATTCATAGCTGGCGAAATGGAGAACACGCCAGAGCACCTGATCACCTGGATCACGATGCCACAGGCCGTCGAGCCGGGTACTGCGATGCCCAATATGGGCATCTCGGATGGCGCGGCACGCGACATCGCCTCCTATCTCTACACCATTCGCTGAGGTCATTTCCATGCCTTGGCGACGCCCACGGAGGATGCCATGAGGTCGGGACCCGGATTTCTGGCGCGAGGCGTTCGGGCCATACTGCTTGGTCTCACGTGGATCGCCGTCGCCTCGTGTCGTGACTCCCACGCCCAGCCCTCCGGGGGTGATTACTCCCGCGCCGACTCCAGCGTGCGAGCCGCGATGGCCGACCCCACGCAGTGGCCAAGTTACGGCCGGGACTACAGCAACCAGCGGTACTCGCGTCTGGATCAGATCAACGCCGCGAACGTCGGCCAGCTGGAACTCGCCTGGAAGTATGAGAACGGGATCCACTCGGGCTACGAGACGAGCCCGATCGTCGTGAGCGGCACGATGTATATCACGACCCCGCTCAACCACGTGGTGGCGCTCGATGCGACGACGGGGGCGAAGCGATGGGAATACGTGCACCAGTACCGGACGACTGCGGATTGCTGCGGGCCGATCAACCGTGGCGTGGCTGTCTACGATGGTCGTGTATATATGGGCACCGTCGATGCCCGCCTCGTGGCGCTCGATGCGAAGACCGGGGCAGTCGACTGGGAAGTGGTGGTTGGCGATAACGAGAAGGGGTTCCATATCACTGGAGCGCCCATTGCCATTGCCGGAAAGGTAATCACCGGGATTTCGTGCGGAGAGCAGGGCGGCCGCTGTTATGTGAGCGCGTACGATGCCGCGTCAGGGGAACTCGTCTGGCGATTCTATACCATCCCCTCTCCCAGCGAAGGCGGCTGGTGGGGATCGTGGGCGAAGACCGACGCGTTCGGGACGCCGCTGCCACGCGATATCGAGGCCGAGAAGCGGGACAGCGCCAAGTACCTCGACACCTGGCAGCAAGGCGGCGCGCCAATGTGGATGACTGCCGCAGCGGATCCCTCTACGGGAACGCTGTACATGGCCCTCGGCAACCCCGGCCCCGATGTGGATGGGCGCGAGCGGCCGGGCGACAATCTCTATTCGGACTGCCTCGTGGCACTCGATCTCCAGACTGGCAAATTGAAGTGGTATTTCCAGGAAGTGCCGCACGACCTCTGGGACTATGACCCCGCGTCGCCGGTGGTGCTTCTGGATGTACGGGATGGCACTGGCAGGACGGTTGCTGCGGTTGCCCAGGCCGGAAAGACTGGCTGGGTGTATGTCGTCGATCGGGAGACGGGCAAGCCGATCCGGCGGAGCGATGCATTCGCCCCCCAGGAGCGGATGTTCACACTCCCCACCGAAGAGGGGGTGCTGATCGCGCCCTCCACCCTCGGTGGCTCCGATTGGTCGCCAACCGCGTTCGATCCGACCCTCGGCTTCCTGTTTGTTGACGGGAATTTCTTTCCCCAGCTCTACCGGAGAAACCACGAGGACTTTGATCCTCCGGCGCAGTACTGGGGCGGCGTCGTGACGGCTCCGCCTTCGGGCCAGTACGGACTGTACTCCGCCATCGATGTGAACACGGGCCGCATCGCGTGGCAGGTTCACCTCGCGAAACCGACTATCAGTGGATCGGTAGCGACTGCGGGTGGGGTCGTGTTCACCGGCCTCTCCGACAGCGCCTTTGTGGCGTTCGATTCGAGAAAGGGGACTGAGCTCTGGCGCTACCACGCCGATGCCGGCGTGAATGCCCCGCCAATCAGTTATGCCATCAACGGCCGGCAGTACATCGCCGTGGCGGCAGGCGGTAACCTGCCACTCAACTCCGGACGCGGTGATGACCTGCTCGTCTTCGCGCTGCCGGTCGGATCCGGGGGGCACTGACGATGCGAAGCCAACGTGGACGACCGATGCCCAGGCGGGGTCGGTTCGCTGTTGCCGTGCTCGGCGGAGCTGCATTGATGTTCGGCGTCCTCCAGGCACAGCAGGGGAACAGCCGGCCTGCTGATCGCGCCTCGTCGCAGTCCCACGCGGCAATCCGGCGCAACGACGACTTGCAACCGGCCAGCTTGCCGGCGCTGCCCGATAGCGTGACGCTCGAGATGATCCAGGATGGTGATCGGGTGTTTCACGGCAGCGGCGGCTGTTTTGTGTGTCACGGCATCGAGGGGCAGGGTATGCCGGCCGCCGGCGACGCGATCACGACAGGGCTCGCCTACATCCCGCTCTCGTGGACCGCTATTGACTCACTGGTCACCGCCGGGATGCCGGACGCCATCACGCGCTCCCCGATCGCGATGCCCGGTCGAGGTGCCCGAGGCAACCTCTCTGCCGAGGAAGTGAAAAGCGTGGCGGCCTATGTCTGGGCGATCGCTCAGGCACGGGGTGAGCCTTGGGCGGGTGGACACGACTCACACGAGAAGTTGAGTGTCGTATCCGCGTCGACAAACACTGCCAACGAAAGTCGCGAGCGGCGGAGACGTTCGCCCGTGCCCTGAACGGCCGCGGCCGAGTCTGGCGGCGGCCTGACGGACGGGGCGGAGGGCGAGTAGTTTTCGAGTGTCGCTGTGAAGCGACGTCCAGTCGAGCACTCCTCCTTCCCCCTGGAGTCTTTGTGGGACTCATAGAGATCTTTCTGATCGGGCTTCCAGTCCTGTTCATTGTCGGGCTCGTGACCGCTGTCACGAGGCGCCGGAAGCCACCTGTGCCAAAGTATCGAGATCTTGTCGATGCCGTGTACGGCGACAAGGAGCCCAAGTCGGGGGAGTAGCGCCGGGTTGGCATCGTGCCTTTGCACGAAAGCGGGCTGGCGCAGCACTCGGTCCGCACCGCAGCCGATCACGGCAATCTGCTGACCACCTCAATCGAGTCCCGATGCCACTCTCCCACCCGCTCACAGCTCCCTCCGACTTCGATTCTATTTTCGGCAACTGGAGAGTACATCATCGCCGGTTGAAGTCGAGGCTCACCGGTTGCACCGAATGGATTGAATTCGACGGCACGTCTTCCACTCGACCGATCCTCGGCGGCCTGGGC
>JAZJZU010000010.1:19844-36410 GCA_040389605.1 Gemmatimonadota bacterium | reverse complement strand
CCCCTCGGGCAGCGCCACACTGCCAGGGGGTCCGGCCACGACCCAAGGGCTGGCGCACCCCCGGCCGTTCCAGTAACGTCAGGTGTCGTCGCCTGTGCTCGAGCCCCCCTGCTCGGAGAGTGTGCGTGAACGCCTTCTCGAAATATCTCGAACCCAACCCAGCACAAGACCTCCCGCATTCCCGTGCGGACCTGAACCATTTCCTCCATCTCAGGACGGAACCATGAAGCGACTCCTCGCCGGCCTCTCGCTGGTATTCGTCGTGACGGCGCTGACGGCTGCTCGGCCTCGTTCGGGACTGCCGCACTTCCAGCTCACCCTCGAGCGGACCGCCAAGGGCTGGGCCGCCGAATGTGACTCTGGCTGCAGCTGGAAGCAGCTGTCGGTCTCGTGTGCCTCAGATTGCGCGGTGTTGATCGACGCCGATGGCGTGAGCTCCAGCGTCGTGAAGGCTCGTGTTTCGGACAAGTTCGGGTTCATCGTGAGGCGGTCGGAGCGGGGCTGGAATGCCGAGTCGGTGTCGGGCACAGCCTGGAAGGAGATTGGCTGGGGCTGCCCGCTGGATGTCTGTCGTGCCCGGGTAGATGAGCTGGGAGTGAGCGGAGCGGTGGTGGGGCGGGTAAAGCAGTAGGACGGGTGGGTCACCCCGAAAGCGGAGGTCAGATGAGAAATCGTCCATATACCACCCGCGCGCAGCACGCACTCGCGCTTGCAGATGCCAGCGCGGAGCAGGTCGGTACCGAATACGTCGGCACCGAGCACCTGCTGATCGGATTGCTGGAAGAAGGAACCGGGCCCGCGGCGCAGCTACTAAATCACCTCGGCGTGACCACCGAGAATGTCCGGGCTGCGTGGCAGCAGCAGACCGGCAGGGCGCTCTAGGATCCCCCGTGGACGGCAATCGATCGACCGGGACGCTTTTCCTCTATGGGGCGAAGGCTGGATGTGGTTTCCTGCTCGGCTGGTGGGTCCTCGATCGCTTCCTCTGGCCCGGCCAGCAAACACTGATGTGGGCGCTCTGGAGTGCCGGGCTGCTGGCTTTACTGACGATCGCGCACAAGTACTGGCAGCCAGAGTGGAAATGCTCCACCGCGCCGCAGCACATTCTCGGATTGGGTATGGCCAGCACGGCAGTGGTGATCGTGTGGTTTCTTTCTCTCCGAGAAGATGCGTCGCTCCTTGATACGCGCCGTGTCGCGGTCGGTCTCGCGGCACTCGGGGTGCCGTTCTATCTGATGATTGCTGGCGCGCGGCAGGTACGCCTGCGAGCGGTCCGTCATTCATCGTCCGGGCCGAAGTGAGGTCGAATGAACTTTGCGGAAATGGTAATCATCATTGCCGACTACCCCGATGCGAAGAGCGCGTCATCTGATCAGCGGCGGCTCGCCGCCCAGGGCATCTGCGCACACATCATTCCCAAGATCCCTGGCAGGGTCGGGCGTGCGCTCGGGCGCCGTGCACACTATTCCATCGGTGTCGGCGAAAGAGACGTCACGAGCGCGAGGGAGTTGCTTCTTCCTGCAATGCACCGATCCGGGTAATGTGTCCCGCCACCCCGATTGAAACTCAATGAACATTCCCAATACCCGACGCCCCGTCCTTCTGGGTGGAATCACGCTCCTCACGATCCTTGCCGTCGCGTGGTTCGAGCAGCGCACGTCACCATCGGCGGCGCTGTTGATCAGCGCGGTCATCGTTGCCTTCGCCACCTCGTTCGCGACCCACGCGCCGGCAACTCACGCGACCACGACCATTGCCCGCGTCCTTGCCTTTGTCCTCGGCATCACTGGCGGGATCGAAGTGCTTCGCGTCGCGCCGACGCTTCCAGAGATGCGCTCGCTCCTGGACGTCTCAGGCGTCGCGGCGCTGGCTTTCGCGGTGATGATGCAGCGGTCACTCGTCAATCCCGGCGGCGATGTGGCCGGCCCGGCCGCAGGAACAGGTCTGTCGTGATGCAGGCGTCAGGGGGCCGGAGTCAATGCCGTTAATAACCGAAGGCGCCCGCCGCCGGCTGCTCGCCGGGCTGCGCATTACCACCGTCATCGCCGTATTCTGGACGGCAGCACTGGTCCTGATACGGTTGGTCTTGGGGATCGGTCAAAGCCAGCCGATGTCGGAATTTTGGTGGTGGCTCGGGAATGGCGGGCCCAACCTGGCCATGATGGGGCTCCTGCTCGGTGCCTTCTACGCCACCGGCCTCGTTGTGCTGCGCCCGCGGGATGGGGCTACGCGTTTCTCCGGCGTCCGCTCGGCCCTGGTCGGCGCGCTCGGGGGAGTGTGCCTGGTAGCGGTCATGATATTCCTGTCGTGGAAGCCCGGCGCGACACTGACAATGGAAACGCTTCTGTCTGAAATTCGAAACTTTGCCGCGGTCGGAGCGCTCACCGGACTGGGTGTCTGGCGAATCGCGCGGCGTGGAGCCAGCCCCGCGATAGACCCAGCAGTCCGGGACCTGACAACTCGTGGCGCCACTGCTGCGCTTCCAAGTAATGACTTGGAGAACATCCTCGCCGAAACGGGAAGACTCGAGTGGGCCAAACCAGCCGAGTCAACGCTCACAGCTCGTCGGCGAGACTGACCGGATTGCCAACCGATCGCTCAAGGATTAGAGGCTCCCGGCCGCAGTCAATCGCGCGAATGTCTACGCTCGCCTTCTCGCTGCTCCTCGTCGGTGCCTGTTCGCCGGGCTCGAGGCCACAGGCCCCGGCTGGTGCCAAGGCCGGCGGGATTGAGGGTCTCATCGATTCACTTGTTCAGGTGGGGCATTGTCCCCGCTCGGACCTGCCACCGATTCGTGGTTCGAGCGCCCCGACGATGCACTTCGACTCGTTGCAGACGTGCGGAATCGCGAGCGCAGCATTGCGGCGGTTGGGTGCCGGGCCGGCTGTTGAGCCGTTTTACGCACCAGGCGATACTCTTCGAGTCGCGGGAATCCGAATCTTCCTGATGGCCTGGCAACCTATCGACAGCATCGCGGGCCCGGCCGGCATTCCAGATTCCGTCATTAACGTAGAACTCGATATCCCCGGTCGTCCGGAGCTTGTCGCCGTGTATTTGCGCGCCACGGGCCCGGCGGTAGAGCGAGTGGAAATTGGAACCGTTCACCGGTAGGCGCCCATCGCGCGCCTCTCGCACGTACCGAGTAGAGCGAAGCGGGTCAGAAAGAGAGTTGGCGCTTGCAACATTCGAAGTACCAGGGGCCGCAACCTCGCGAAAGCTGCCATACAACGAGAGCATTCACGTGGATTCCATCACCACACACGCCCCGCGGGAGCCGAAGCTTTGTTGACTTATCTCGCGAGCCGCTTGCGGCTTCGCCGCCCAGGGTGGCGCCTGCGGATCGCTCCCGTGTGGATGGTTATCCTTCTGGCGCCCCTGCTCTCGGATCCTGTGCAGGCCCAAGCCGTCCGCGTATCAGGCCTGCCGCCTGAGGTTGCACGCGATTCTGTTCTCGTCGAGCGGCTCCTGTCGGCAACCTTCGCGCGGCTCGGCGACTACCTGGCATTCGCGGCCCTCGACACCGTGCCTCGGCCGATCGAGATCGTATTGCCGGATACGGTCTCGGCTCAGTGGAAGGGAGTGCTCCGGCAGATGGAAAGCGCGCTTCGCGCTCGCGCACCAATGGCCTCGGATCAGGTCATCCTCACGGTCGGGCTGGGCAGCGTACGAATCGTCGGTGATACAGCGTTCGCCACCATTGTCACGTCGGTCCGGTGGCGTTGCAAGAACGACTGGCGATCTGGCGGCCGGCTAACGTACATCGCCGGGGTGCGCAGGGAGAATTCCTGGGAATACCCGTTTCGCATCACCGGCGGAGGAGCCGGCGATTCCTTACCCTGCTCATTCCCCAATTGAACGTCGGAGAGCCCGAGTGAAGCACGAACGCTGGATGATCGCCATCATTGGCGTCATCGCCGCCTGCGCATCGCAACCGGCGCAATCAAAGGCACTGCCCGAGACTGTGCGGCCGCCGCTCAGGTCGGCCCAGGAATGCGAAGGCGTCAGGGCACCGCCCGGCGATCCAAAGACCATCGCGGGATACGAGCAACCGCAGGAGAGCCGGATGGTCATGCCCACTCGCCTCGAAACCGTCCCGGCTCGTGCGCGAAACGTGCCGATCACTCTCCGGCTGAGGGTCAACACTCAGGGGAAGGTCGATAGTACCGTAATCACCGGAGTGTCCGATTCAGCGTCCGTCCGGATGCTGCGGAAGCTGGTCAGCGGATATGAATTCCTGCCGGCCGTCTATCAGCAGTGCGCAGTTGCTGACTGGACCGAACTGCAAATGACGTTGCACTAGGGTCCCTGCTATTCGCCCTGGCCCACACCAACCATTCTCACCGACCTCCCGTCGTGTGCCGAACGATCCAGTCGCCAATGACTTTCATCGCCCCGGGGTTGAAGGTCTCCTGAATGGTCAGGTACTCATCCATTGATCCGGTCTGGCTCAGCTGGAAGAGATGGTTAAGCCCTGGGAGTTCCACGATCGTAAAGTCCTTGTTGCCGCCTTCCGTGAGCGCCCTCCGGATCGCGTGCACGTTCAGCGCGGGGAGCACCTGCAAATCATTCAGTCCCGCGACCGCGAGCACCGGAGCGGTCAGCCGCTGCAGGGCAGGGCGAGGGTCGTAGCGCAGGAAATATTGCATCCACGGGCTGCGCATCCGGGACTCCGAGTTGCGAATGCCCAAACGCATTTGCGTGATGGCCGCGTCCCGATTTGCCGCAGGGAGCCCGCGGGCCACTTCCTGGATGGTTGGTTCCATCTGCTTCACGAGATCAGCGTCCGGGCCAAGACGGAGGGAGGCGTCGATGACGGCCCGGTTGAGCTTCAGGATTCTCTCGAGTTCGGCGTCACTTGCACCGTTCACCTTGGCGATCGCCGCCGTCTGGCTCAGGATAATGCTCGTGCCATCGACGCCGGTTGCCGCCAGCAGGACCACGATTGCAACATCATCGCGGAGTCCCGCGACCATCGGAGCAATCAGCCCGCCCTCGCTGTGCCCAGCCAGGCCAATCTGGTCGGGATTGATGCGCGCATGGCGATGCAGAAATGCGACTGCTGCCGAGGCGTCGCGCGCAAAATCCTCGGTGGTGGCCGTGCCGAAATTGCCAGTCGAGCTGGCCGTCCCGCGGTCGTCGTACCGCAGCACGGCAATGCCGCGGCGTGTCAGGTAGTCCGCGAGCACCAGAAAGGGCTTGTGTTCCATCAGCGTTTCGTCGCGGTCCTGGGGTCCTGAGCCACTGATCAGGACAACCACCGGGAACCGACCTGCTTTCCGTGGCAGCGTGAGTGTCCCGGCAAGGGTCACGCTGTCCTGGGCGTTCGTGAAGCGGACTTCTTCCTGGTCGTACGGAAACGGCCCCACGGGTCGCTGTGGGCGATTGGCCCAGACGTTGGTGTTGTCGTAGACCTGAGAGTGCTTCGCGAGTGTGAGGGGGATAGCCCGTCCACCCTGACTCCAGATCCCCACCGCGCTGTCGCGCGCGGCATTCAGGACGCCACGATAGCTGAGCTTGATCGAGGCCGCGTCAAAGGCGAGCGAGTCGCCTCGCATCGACCACGTGGCAGCGAACCCCCTACGCCCTTCGGTGATGCTGTCGAAGAAGGCGACCCTATCGCCTGACGGCAGTACCACGATCCGAAATTGCATGATGGGCGTCATCAGCCCCGCGGGAAGCTTGCCGATCCACGCTTCCTGGAGCCGGCCCGCATCGGCGGGGTCAGTCGCTGCATCCCCCGACGCCGAAAGCGTGAGCGTCAGTGGAAGCGCCGATCCGCCCTGCTGAAAGATGCCAGCCGCCTCCTTCCGATCCGTGCTATAGTGCCCGCTGAAATGCGCCGAAAGCGTCGGGATCGAAAAGCTGAGCGAATCGCCCGCAATGCTCACGCTGGCCAATGCGACGGTTGTGTTGTTCTGATCGACACTCCGAAGGGTTCCACTCGGTGGGCCGGATTCGTTCGCAATGGTCACCACCAGGCGAAGCTTCACGCTACCCGCAGCGAGCGTGCCCACCCAGGTCGTCGTATCGGCTCTCGCCGCCGCGACAGGCGCGGACTCACGGCCGGCCGCGGCCTGCTGATTTGCAACGCTCGCCGACGACACACCCAGAGACGCCAATGCGACAAGAATCATTGGAAGTGAGAAGACTGTCATTGGGCACCGACTGGTTGAGTGGTCGCACCGCCGACAAGCGCAGTCGCGCCCTCGCCAAAGCGGGAGTGAAGGGGTCGCTCCTCGAGCGCCGCCGATGCGCGAAGCATCGCCTGATGGAGATCCAGCCCGAGCTCTGCGAACAGGCTGGTATAGGCACGATCAATCCTCGGGAGGAACGCCTGGAGCTTTTCGGCTTCCGCCTGCCCGAGCTTTGTGAGCCGGATCACCCTGACGCGACGATCGGCCTTGCCCGGTGCAGAGGCGGCAAGGCCGGCCGCAACCAGCCAATTGACCCGCTGCGACGCGAGCTGATGCGAGAGCTGAAGCCGTTGCGCCAGGCCGGAGATGGATTGCGGGCCGCCGTGATGAAGGCTCTGGACAATGCTGGTGGCGTAGCCCGGCAGCTTCAGCCCCTCCGAGAGGAGACAGTCGTCCATCTGCTCATACAGGGTCGAGGCCAATTGGCCGACCCGCATCGCAAACGCGGCGGATGTGGCGAAAAAGGGGATTTCCTGCATTGCGTTGTCTCCCGCTCAGGTCGAAGTCGAGGAAAGGATAGAGTAATACGGGTGATTGCGCAAGTAATTGTATATTAATCCGAACTCGCAGGCGCGCTTCAAGAGTGCCTGTCCGGCGGGGAAACTGTCACCTGACAATCAGTTAACCGATTGCAGAATAAGCGGTTACGCTTGCACTGACGGCCGCAACGTGGTAGTTTGTGTCAGCACCCTGCGGTCACCGTACCTCCCCGACCGCTCTCGTATGCCCTCGCACTCCGCTCCACTGGCCAGGCTGGCGTATGGCTCCCCGCGACGGCACCCCGCTCGAGACTCATCCGGCCGCGCACGCCAGTCCCTCGCGCGGCCTGTCTGGAGGCCATATGACGTACAAAATCGACCAGATCGAAGGCATCGGACCCCACTACGCCGAACGACTCGGTGCCGTGGGCCTCACCACCACCGATCACCTGCTGTCCCGCTGCGCGACCCTCGCTGGCCGGCAGGCGCTCGAGGAGGCCACCGGAATTTCGAACACGCTGATCGTGACCTGGGCCAACCAGGCCGACCTGATGCGCATTTCCGGGGTCGGTTCGGAATTCGGCCAGCTGCTCGAATCGGCCGGTGTCGATACCGTGAAGGAACTGGCACACCGGCGGCCCGAAAACCTGGTGGTGGCAATGGCGCACGTGAACGATCTGAAGCACCTCACGCGAGTGGTGCCGACCGTGAAGGTGGTGTCGAAGCGGGTCGACCAGGCGAAGACCCTGGAACCCGTCCTCAGCCACTGACCGCGCACCCCAGCCGTCGACCCCGATAGCCCGCAACACAGGAGCCCGTTCGCGCACAACCGGCAAGCGGGTTCCGTCTGTTCCTGCCACCCCGGAGCCACGGATGAAGCTGCATACCAGGATCGCCATCGGCCTCGCGCTCGGTGCCATCGTCGGTGGACTCTGCAACCGGTTCTTTGCCGACGCTGCGTGGCTGAACTTCGTATCGAGCAAGATCGCCTATCCGGTGGGGCAGGTGTTCCTGCGGCTGCTCTTTATGACCGTGGTGCCGATCGTGTTCACCTCCATTGCCATCGGCGTCGCCGGCATCGGCAGCACGAGGACGCTCGGGCGACTTGGCGGCCGTACGATCGGCTACTTCGCGCTCTCGACCCTGTTCGCGACGATCATCGGCCTGACCCTCGTGAATGTCGTGCGCCCGGGCTCGGGCCTGTCGGCGGCGACACGCGATCAACTGATGGCGCAGTTCTCGAGCGGCGCCGCCGGGCTGGCTCAGGGCGGCTCCGTGGAGTTCGGGGTGTCGACCTTCGTGAACATCGTCCCCCGGAATCCCGTGGCGGCGGCAGCCAATATGGATATGCTCGCGCTGATCTTCTTCGCGCTGATCTTCGGTGCGGCGCTCACGGTGATCCCGGCCGAGCGTGCGAAGCCGGTCGTGGCCGTGCTCGAGGGCATTGCCGATGCCATCATTGCGATCATCAACTGGGCGATGAAGCTGGCGCCCTACGGCGTGTTCGCCCTCATCTTCGTGATCACGTCGCAATTCGGCTGGGCGATCCTGCAGCAGCTCGGGCTCTACGTCGGCGTGGTGGTCATCGGCCTGCTGCTGCACGCCACCGTCGGCATCTCGTTGCTGGTGCGCATCTTCGGCCGGATGAGCCCGGTGCGGTTCTGGAGGGCGATCACGGCACCGATCATCACCGCCTTCTCCACCTCGTCGTCGATGGCCACGCTGCCGACCTCGATCGCCACGGCAGAACGTGAGCTGGGCGTCCAGCCCAAGATCGCGGGGTTCGTGCTCCCGCTCGGCGCGACGATGAATATGAACGGCACGGCGCTGTTCGAAGGCGTAACCGTGCTCTTCCTCGCGCAGGTCTTCGGTGTCCACCTCGGCCTCGGTGCCCAGGCCATCGTGGTGGTGCTGTCGGTGATGACCGCGATCGGTGCCGCCGGCGTGCCCGGCGGGTCGCTCCCCCTGATGATGCTGGTGATGGCCACGGTGGGCGTACCGCCCGCCGGCATCGCCATCATCCTCGGCGTGGACCGACTTCTCGATATGATGCGCACCACCGTAAACGTGAGCGGCGACATCTCGGCGAGTGTCTACGTCGACCGGATCGACCGGGAGATCGAAGGGCTGGCGCCCGCGGTGCTCTCCCGACCCGCGTTTCCCCAGGCCTGACACCTCTGGCGCAGATGGGGGTGGTCCAATAGCGTTCAGTATTCGCAGCACACCCCCACGCCGAGGTCCTGATGCTGATCCCCGTGCTGGTCTCCCTGCTGATCGCGGCGCCCTCGACCACCATCCCGACCTACCAGCTCCGAGTGGACCTCTATCGCGGTGTCGACACCGTGACCACGACGCTGCGTACCCAAGAGGGACTCGTGGGACGAGTACTGGTGGAGCAGGGCGGTTTGTTCACTCGTATCAACTCGCGGGTGCGTCGCTCGCCCACGGCCGGTTGCCTGCTCGTCAACGTCAGCTACGCAATGGCCGGCACTCAGGAAGCGGTTGACAAGATGACCGTCGAGCCCTTGCCGGTGATGCAGCTCTGTGACGCCACGACCGGGCGCGCTACGGTCGATGAACTGAGCTACCGGGTCACAGTGCGAGAACTGCCCGAAGCCCAATAGCACGTTCCCCCTGGAGGACCAGTGAAGAATCTCCTCAAACCGGCAATTCGTGCGCTCATCCTGGTCGCCGTTGTGTCGACAGCCGTCTATCTCTATTACATCGCCCGTGGCGTGGCGACGCCATTGGGCCAAGTCCTTCCTATCGCGGCATTCATATTCGTGATGTCGATGTTCAATTCGTATCGCACGGACCGCGGGCTCGACCCAAACCCGCCCTGGCTGATGATCGGCATCGGTGTCATCGGCCTCGGCTTCTACACCTTCTGGGTGCTCTCGCCCGAGGGGCCACACACGCCGGCCGAACTGGCAGGCATCGCCCTGCTCGCGGCCGTGCCGGCCGCGCTGCTGGTCTACGGCATCCGCAAGCTTCGCAAGATGCCCGAGCCACTTCCGTAGGCCAGGTCGCCGCCACGCCGGCCGCGCTAACTTTCGCGTATGCGCAAATCGGTGTTGCTCTACGGCCTCCTGGGCGGCCTGCTCATCGCGGGACTCAAGCTCATTGAGTACCGCTGGCTTGTGCTCGACCATTCCGTGGAGATCTACGGCGCCCTGGTCGCCGCGCTCTTCGCCAGCCTCGGCATCTGGCTCGGTCTCCGGTTCACCCGGCCGACCGCTGCCGTCGAAATCCGCGAAGTGATGGTCCCCGCGCCTGCGGATTTCCATCGCGACGTCGCCCGGGTCGAGGCGCTCGGCGTGACCCCCCGTGAGCTCGAGATCCTCGAGCTGATTGCCGCAGGCCTCAGCAACCGCGAAATCGCCGAACGGGTCCACGTTTCCGAGAACACTGTCAAGACCCACTCGAGCCGGATCTTCTTCAAGCTCGGTGCCCGGCGCCGCACCCAGGCGGTCCAGCTCGCCCAGGAACAGCGGTTGATTCCCTGACACGGAATCACCCGATCGGGTGATTTCCCGTGGTTTCAGCGAAAATCATTCTTTCGGGTGACGCGTCGCCCGACTGCGCACCGTAGACTGAGCGCACCTCACACCAGGAGATACCGTGAAGAAGATCGTCCTCACGTTTGGCCTGCTCGCCGGCGTGGTGATGTCGGCCCTGATGGTGCTCGCGATGCTCTTCAAGGACCAGATCGGGTTCGACAAGGGCCTCGTCGTCGGCTACACCTCGATGGTGCTCGCCTTCCTGATGGTCTATTTCGGGGTGCGATCCTATCGCGACGGGGTGGCGGGCGGGCAAGTGAGTTTCGGGCGGGCCTTCAAGGTGGGGATCCTGATCACCCTGCTCGCCACCGCCTGCTATGTGGCCACCTGGCAGGTGATCTACTACAACTTCATGCCCGACTACCTCGACAAGTACGCGGCGTATTCCCTCGAGAAGGCGAAGGCCTCGGGTGCGACCGAGGCGCAGCTTGCCGAAGAGTCGACCAAGATGAAGGAGTTCGCCGAGGCCTACCAGAATCCGCTGATCAACATCGCCTACACCTCGCTGGAGCCACTCCCGGTCGGGATCGTCCTCACGCTGGTTACGGCAGGCGTACTGAGCCGGAAGCGGCGGGAGCCAGTGTGAGCCTCAGGCGCTGGCGATGATCCGCGCGAGCGCATCGATGTCGACCGGCTTGACGAGGTGGTGGTCGAAACCGGCCTCCGCAGTATGGATCCGGTCCTCGGGCTGGCCATACCCCGTCAGCGCGACAAGCACCATTTCCCGCGTTGCCTCGGCCGCACGCAGGTGCGCGGCGACATCGTAGCCATCCATTCCCGGCAGGCCCAGGTCGAGCAGCAGCAGATCAGGCACGAAGGCGGTTACCAGTTCGACGCCCGTGGGGCCATCGTGGGCAACGCGCACCGAATGCCCAGCGAGCGTGAGCAGGTCGGAGAGGCTGCTGGCGGCATCGATATTGTCGTCGATGATGACGATCCGGCGCGAGGCCACGTCGCGCTCAGGCGAGTCGGCCGTGGTTGCGGTGGATGAAACGCTCTTCGCCTGCGCGAGGGGAAGGGTGACCGTGAACACGGAGCCCTTCCCGAGGCCGGGGCTCGCTGCCTCCACGGTCCCGCCGTGCATCGTGACCAGCGCCTTCACGACCGTGAGTCCGATGCCGAGGCCACCGCGGGGCCGGGCGAGGCCCTCCTGCGCCTGCTCAAAGAGATTGAACAGCCGGGGGAGGTACTCGGCCGAAATCCCGATGCCGTTGTCGGCCACTTCTATCAAGGCGCTGCTGTCTTGCCGCTTCACCGTCACCACGATCCGGGCTCCGGCATCGCTGTACCGCAGGGCGTTCGTCAGCAGGTTGACGACGATCTGTTCCAGCCGGACCGGGTCGCCCTCGACCACCAGCGGCTCGGGAGGCAGTTGCAGCGTGATCTGCTGCCGATCGACGCGAGCGGTGGACTCCACGACCTGACGCGCACGCTGCGCGATGTCGCGGAGGTCGACGGTCTCCTGCTGCAGTTCGATGACACCTCGCGTGACGCGTGAGACATCAAGCAGGTCATCCACCAGGCGCGCAAGGTTACGGCTCTGCCGGCCGAGAATATCGATATGCGCGGAGAGCGCGAGTTCGGGCGGCACTTTCAGGCGCAACAGCTCGGTCACATTCTGGATCGGAGCGAGCGGGTTGCGAAGTTCGTGCGCGAGCATCGCGAGAAACTCGTTCTTGCGGCGATCGGCATCGCGCAGGGCCTCTTCGCTGCGCTCGAGTTCCTGGCGCGCGTGGACCTGGGCCGTGACATCCACGGCGTGGGCGAGAATCCCTTCGACCTCGCCCGTGAGTCCCCGGAGGGGCTGGAACACGAAGTTGACGAAGCTGACACGCATCTCCCCCTGCGGGCCGGATGAGAGCGTGACCGGCGATTCCATCTGCGCGACCGGCGTGCCGGTCCGAAAGACCGAGTCGAGCAGGTCGAAGAAGCCCTGTCCCTCGACCTCCGGGACGGCTGCCCTGGCCGGCCGACCGAGCAGCGGTCGGTGGGCTCCGATGAACTGGCGAAATTCCTGGTTGACGAATTCAAAGACGTGGTCGGCGCCCCGCATCACGGCGATGATCGCGGGCGCCTGTTCGAATACCCCCAGCAGGCGTCGATGCCGGACGTCCTCGGCGTGGCGCAACCGCGAGAGCTCCACGTACGACTGCACGCGCACCTTGAGTTCCCGGGCGGAGAAGGGCTTGACGAGATAGTCATCGGCACCAGCCAGCAGTCCCTCGACCCGGGAATCCTCTCCCGCGCGCGCCGACAGCAGGATCAGCGGAACCGTGCGCGTCGCCTCGTCTGCGCGAAGCCGCTTCAGCAGGCCGAAGCCATCGAGCCCGGGCATCATCACGTCAGCGAGCACCAGGTCGGGTGGCTCACGCACGATGGCCTCGAGGGCGGTCACGCCATCGGCGAATGCTTCGACCGCGAACCCTTCCTCCTCGAGCAGGCGCGAGACATAGGCCCTCATATCGGCGTTGTCGTCGGCGAGCACGATTCGCGCGTCGCGCGAGGCCTGCGTGACCTCGTGCAGGGGCTGCGGCGACTCAGGCGAGGTGCCGGGCGGCCGGATGGAGGGAGCAGTGAGCCAGCCGATCAGCTCATCGGCGAGCAGGTTGCCCTGTACGGCGGGAGGAACGGGATCGGCCTCGACCCGTTGATCCTCAGGCAGGTGAGCGTGTCCCAGCGGGAGCGAGAGCGTGAAGCGGGTTCCCTGGCCGACGGTGCTGTCGGCCGCGATTGTCCCGCCGTGCAGCTCCGCGAGCTCGCGTACCAGCGCGAGTCCGATCCCTGATCCCTCAAAGGATCGGGATCGGGCTCCCTCGACACGATGAAAGCGGCTGAACAGGTGCGGAAGCTCAGCTTCCGCGATGCCGATGCCGGTGTCTTCGACCATCAGGATCGCGCGGTCCTCGCTCGCGCGCAGGCGGACCGCGATGCCTCCCTCGAACGTGAACTTGAAGGCGTTCGAAATGAGGTTGAGCACGATCGTCTCCCACATCTGACGATCGACGTAGACGTGGTCAGGGAGCACGTGGCAATCGATGGTGTACTCGAGCCCGGCCGATTCGATGGCCGATCGAAAGGCACTCGCGAGGTCGGCGGTGTAGGCGCAGAGGTCGGTCTGCTCGTAGCGGGCTGTCGCGCGGCCTGCCTCGATGCGGGAGAAGTCGAGCAGCGAGTTGACAAGTCGCAGCAGTCGGCGCGAGTTGCGGTGCACCCCGTCGAGCTCACGGCCCTGGAGCGACTGATCCTCGCGCGCGAGGGCTGCCTCAATCGGGCCAAGCATCAGCGTGAGCGGTGTCCTGAATTCGTGGCTCACATTGCTGAAGAAGGCGGTCTTCGCACGGTCGAGGTCGGCGAGCGCGGCCGTGCGCTGGCGTTCGGCATCGTGCGCCCAGTAGTTGGCCGAAATGTTGGTCAGGGCCTCGCCCACGAGCCGGAAGAAGCTGCGGTATTCCTCATCGAGAATCAGGCGATCACTGATTCCGAGGATGGCGACACCGCGCGGCCCGCTGCCCAGTGTCCCGAAGGGGAGTGCAAAGGCGCGACGCTGGGGCAGGGGCCACGCCTCCCGCGCCGTCGACGCGAAGATGCCAGGCACGTCGAGGACGCTCAGCTCACCGGAATGCTTCCCGCTGAGTGAATGCCCCGTGGCCGTTTCGAGGTCGGCCAGGTCGAGAGACTTCGACACCGCACCCTGATGCGCCTCGCCGAGGGTGTCACACGAGAGCGCCAGGGTGTTGTCGACCGGGTTGCGTGCGTAGATCAGGGCAAAGGGGATGTCGGCCGCGTGCCGGTTGAACAGCGTGACGACCCCCTCCCGAAGCGGTTCGACCTGCTGGGGGAGTGCCGTGAGCGCCGTGAGGTCGCGCAGGAATTCGAGTCGCCTCGCGCCGAGGATGCGCTTCGTGGTCTCGGTGCAGGTGACGAGGACGCCACCGACACCACCGCTCTCGTCGCGGATCGGACTGTACGAAAAATTGAAATAGCACTCCTCGGGAAAGCCGTGGCGATCGAGTGGCAGCAGGAAATCCTCGAATCCCACGGCCGTCCCCTGCATCACGCCCTCGAACATCGGTCCGATGATGTCCCAGATTTCGGCGAACGTCTCCCGGGTGCTGCGTCCCATCGCGGCCGGATGCTTGGTCGAGCCAAGGATCGGCCGGTAATAGTCGTTATAGAACTGGGTGAACTCCGGACCCCAGGCGATGTACTTCGGGAAGTGCGATTCCAGCAGGATCGACATTGCCGTGCGCAGTGACTGCGGCCACGTGTCGACCGGGCCGACCGGCGTCTTGCTCCAGTCGATGCTTCGCATCAGGGCCCGGGTCTCGCCCTCACCCTCGAACAGGTCACGAGGAGGAGCAATGGGCGAGGTGCCGGCCGGCGAGTCGGCGTCGGTCAAGCGGAGTCATCCAGAATCGGGGGAAGCGTTCGAGGCAAAGTGTAGCTCCGGTTCGGACAGTCGCCAACGGGGGAAATCGTGGTCGCAATCGGCCCTCCCCCGGGTCGAGGTCCGGAATCCAGTCAGCGGGGACGCGCGTGTCTCATTCGGCGACTCAGCCCGCACTGTCTGGGCCTGCGGGCCGCGCCCACTGCGCATCGGACGGGGCGAAAACCGAGGGGGTTATGTTCTCGGTATGGCTCTTCGTTCCCGGCTTCGTGCACTCGCGACAACCGCAGCCCTGCTGCTGGCCGCTGCGGCCGCCCTGCCGGCTCAGGCGGGCGCCCAGGCTGGGGTCCCCACGGGGAAGCTCCGGCTCTTCCTCGATTGTGCGATGCATTGTGATCGTTCGTACCTTCGCACCGAGGTGACCGTGGTCGACTGGGTCACCGACCGCGAAGCCGCGGATGTCCACGTGATCGCGACCGACCTGCGGACCGGCGCCGGTGGCCAACTCGTGACGCTCGAGTTTCTCGGTCGAGGTGCACTCGACTCCTTGCGGGACCATCTCCAGTTCAGCACTGCCCCCGACGCGACCGACGACGACACGCGTCACGAATTCGCGCGCGTGTTGCGGCTGGGACTCGTGCGGTACATCCTCGCCAGTGGCCGCGGGAGCAACCTGTCGCTGCTCCAGGCCACCTCCGGCCCGGCCGCGCCGCGGTCGCCCGTGCACGACGCCTGGAACAACTGGGTGTTTCGTGTAGGGCTCGATGGTTCCCTCGATGCGCAGACCCGCGAGCAGGGAGGTGATCTCTCGGCCGAGATGCGCGCCAATCGTACCACCGATGAATGGAAGATCGAGCTGGGGCTCGATGGCGATATCAGCCGGACCACCTACGAATTCGACGACGGCACGAAGTTCACCGCCCGTCGTGATGGCTGGTCCGCCGATGGGCTGGCGGTGCGGTCGGTCGGTCGCAACTGGTCGGTGGGAGGGCTCACCGAGCTCAGGTCACGGCAGACGCAGAATCTCGACCTGAG
Organism: Gemmatimonadota bacterium; assembly: GCA_040389605.1. GTDB lineage: Bacteria > Gemmatimonadota > Gemmatimonadetes > Gemmatimonadales > GWC2-71-9 > Palsa-1233. The sequence goes on along the minus strand of JAZJZU010000010.1, from coordinate 20,755 downwards.
TGCGCGCGTGGGGCTGGCCGTGGAACGGGACTTCTTTCCGTACGCCGAGGCGACGCGCCGTCGGCTGATCCTGCTCTATTCGGTTGCCGTCACACATTATGACTACGTCGAGCCGACCATCTTCGATCGTGTCACCGAGACCCGGCCCAATCACCAGCTTCAGCTCGCCTATGGTTCGGAGCAGCCCTGGGGGAGTGCCCGGCTCCAGGCCACGGCGTTCTCCTACCTGCACGACTGGTCGCGCAACCGGTTGAGTATCGGGGGCAGCATCGGTGTGCGACTGGCCCGCGGGCTCGCGGTGGACCTGCGCGGCTCCTACTCCCGTATTCGGGACCAGCTGTCGATTCCTAAGGGCGACGCCTCCGACGAAGAAGTGCTGCTCGAGCTGCGCCAGCTTGCCACCGGGTACCGTGCCTCGATGCGGATCGGAGTGAGCTACACCTTCGGATCCTTCCTCAACAGCGTGGTGAACCCTCGCCTCGATGATCTCGACTGACCCGTGTGCGGTGGCCCACATTGCTCTTGCTTCGGCTTGGGGGAGGCGACATACTCTGAGGCTCCTCCCCCAGACTCCTTCTCTCTCACGGGGCCGCTGATGCGCACCGCTCTCCTCTCCCTCGCAGTCATCGGTATCACTGCCACAGCCGTTGCCCAGGATCCCGGGGCAACCGTGCCGGTGCTGTCGGGCAAGCGAGGTGGCTCACCGAATATGCAGATGGTCGCACACGTCGTGACCCATCCGGGTGCCTGGAAGGCCTCCGACATCGAGATGGAACAGGACGCCAACCGGCCGTATGTGTATGTCTCCGGCTTCGTGAACAACGACGTCCAGATCTATGACATCCGCGACGCGGCGCCCACCTTGCTCCGCCTTCGTGCCAGCCTTCTCGGCCCCTTCCTGAAATTTACGG